>PWQX01000296.1 GCA_003556605.1 Spirochaetaceae bacterium | reverse complement strand
CGGGACAGATGTTACCATCGTGAGCTACGGAGATATCCTTTTCGAAGCCGTTAAGGCTGCAGAGCTCCTCGCAGATCAAGGAATACAAGCCGAGGTAATCGACGCGTATAGCATTAAACCCTACGACCGAGAGGCCGTTCTTAGATCCGTATCGAAAACCGGGGCGATAGTTGTTGCGGAGAACCACCAGCTCAAGAACGGATTCGGCTACGAAATTGCTCACCTGTTGATGAGAACCCAACCGATTCCCTTCGAGGCTCTTGGAATTGATGATGCGTTCGGTGAAAGCGGTGATTACTACAAATTGCTCGACAAGTTTGGGATTTCGGCATCTCATATTGCGGCTGCAGCCGAACGGGTTGTGAAAGCTAAATAGCCGATCTGACATACCGGTAGCCATTTTGTGATTGCCGTAAGTCCGAACACCGGGCTAACCGTTGAGAGTGACGGGCGACAGCAATACACACAGAGAGCGGCGTACACGTACTGTCCGGGGTCCGCAAGATGCGTGCGCTTAACTCCGGCAATTGGGCGCTGTTCATCTGGTATCATCGAGTGTATACACCGGCTGAAAACGGACACCGATTCCGACAGGCTCACACGTTCTTGCAAGGGCGGCTTAACAGACGTTGGTGTAATACGGAGAGGAGCCGTCTTCGGAACAGACGTATGCACCTTCGGGCCGTTTTTGAACATTTCGTAGATACAACAATTTCGCTTTAGGCTGCGGACTTAAAGGTGCCCAGCGTGTAGTGCCGTTCTTTGGTGATCCGATTGAGTTATCAACTCGGGCACTGTTCTCGACGCATAGGATATCGTTAGCAAAGTGGACGCGGTGCCATTTTAGTGCTCGGAACTCGCCAAGGCGTATACCGGTGTAAAGCATAGCGTAGGCGCCAACGGCGATGACGAGTTTGCCCGAGATGGGGCGCCACTCGCCAATATCTTCTGGAAAGAGCTTTTTGACTTGTGCATCGCTGAATGCAGGCCACTGAGCGTGTTGTGGCGAAAAACGGTCGAGCGATTCGGTGGGAGCTCGGTCGATGATCTCTTGACGACGGGCTTCTGATAAGACGTAGTTGAAAGTGGTCGGAATCTGATTCTTCAAGTGGTTTGAGCCTTTGTGTTCGATCAGCCAGTCTTCGATCTCGGCAGCTTCAAGCGAGTCGATGCGCCGGTAACCGAATTGCTTCCATATATGGTTTATTAATTGTCCTCGTCGATTTCGCGCATTGGAGCGACTGAAACGTTTGCCTTTGCGATGTAGGCGTCTGATAATAGGGCAGCTTTCGTATACGAAAAACGATTCACTGAAAGGCTTAATACTGGGTGGGTTGTTTCGCAGCTCCGTCTCGCCTCTAATCTGACACCATGCCCAGTCGCGCGTTTGCTCACGGTCAGTTTGCCCCGATGATAGTCTTCTACCGTCCTCTTTGAAATGAACGTACCAGTAGGGTGAACGCGCGCGCTGGTAGATAAAAAACGGGTCTGATGAGTACAGTGCCATTTCCTTCTCCTTCTGTGGTAGTCCCACAAGGTGATAGTTAGGTTTGGCACGAAAGGTTGATCCTGCGATCTCGTGTTACCGGTCTACCGCACACTCACTACACACTTTGGCTCAAACCGGGCCGATTCAGGCGTAGCAGGCTCAGTAGTCGGGAACATTAATTGTTTTGCAGAACGGAAATAGCAGTTTGCCCCGTGCGCGATTCGAACGCACGACCTACTGCTTAGGAGGCAGTTGCTCTATCCAGCTGAGCTAACGGGGCGCAGATTCGTATGCCAGTGTAGCCACCGGCCGGTTGGATGTCAACGCGGGGCGACCTCGACTATAAGCACCTCATAAGCGGCGAGCTCAAGCTCGCCCGAGGTGAGTCGTGTGCCTTGCTCGCGGTTTGTGCCGAACAGTACCTCACCGCCGGCAGTCCGGCCGCTGACGTGCGGCGGCACGATGCACGCTTGACCTGCAAAGTTCAACAGCACAAGCAGATGCGGGTCATCGCCTCTGTCTTTCGTCGTGACCGTCTCGTTCGGCTGGGCTGTATCCGCGTCTTCGGTGGATCCGCCGCATGCGAGCTGCTCAAACGGAGAGGGTGCAAGCGGGCGGCAGCGTTCGTACACCAACAGCTCGCGATCGCCGTCTGTGAGAAACGCGATCCCGCCGGCGTTGAGCTCGGGCCGGACTTTTCGTAGACGCAACAAGTCACGATAGAAGCACCACAGTGAGTCGGGATTGCGCTGTTGGCGCGCAACGTTCTTGTGAATGTAGTTGGGGTTCACCGGCAGCCAGGGGGTTGCATCAGCGCCGGTGAAACCGGCATTAGCACTGGCATCCCATTGCATGGGAGTACGCTCCGGGTCGCGGCCGTAGCGCGTAAGAGGCCACATGCGGATGCCGAGCGGATCCCGGAGCTCCGGACGTCTGATCCTGAGATTGTCGATTCCAATCTCTTCACCGTAGTACAGAAAAGGGGTACCGCGAAGGGTAAGCAGCAAGGCAGCCGCGACCCGGGCGCGGGCCTCGGCGTCGTCACGCCCGGTGCCGTAGCGGCCGAAATGGCGGCGCTGGTCGTGGTTCGAGAGCGTGAAGTTGGGCCATGCGTGGGCCGGGATCGTCTCGTACCAGCGGATGATGGAACGGTAGAACTTACGCGCACTCCAGCGTTGATAGAGAAAATCAAAGTTGAACGCCATGTGAAGCTCGTCGTCTTCACGGCCGTGGTAGGCTGCAGCGAGCTCGGTATTATCAGTGAAGACCTCGCCTACCAATACCCGTTCGTGCGACGGGCGCTCGCGTTCGTCGCTGAGGTAACTGTCTGCCAGCCGGCGGAGCTCACGGCAGATTTCGTGTGTCTCCGGACGGTTGCGGTCGTAGATATGCCGCTGAAACATATCAGGGTCCATCTTGTGGCTAAGCGGGTTGCTGCGGAACCGATCGTCCTTGATGAACCAGTTAATTACGTCTATGCGGTAGCCGTCGACGCCCTGGTCAAGCCAGAACCGCACTACTTCCCAGATCGCTTGCTTGACCTCGGGATTGCGCCAGTTCAACTCCGGCTGGTTGCGGGTAAACGTTCCGAGGTAGTACTCGTTGGTCTGATCGTTCCACCACCAGGCGCTGCGCTGTTCGAAAATGGCACGCCAGTTGTTGGGTCTGCGCGGCAGTTGCAGCCGCAGGCCAAGCGTGGCGAACGGTGCCGGGAGGCGGGCGAGTACCGCACCAACCGCCGCGAGCAGCCGGGGCGGCTTGCCGGAGTGCCAGATGTACCAATCGTGTTTGGGGTTGTTCTTAGAGCTGCGCGCCTCAACGAACCACGGGTGTTCGTCCGAGGTGTGGTTCACCACCAAGTCGATCAGTACGCGCAGCCCGAGCTTGTGCGCTTGGGACACCAGGCGCTGGAACTGCTCGAAAGTTCCGAAGATCGGATCAACGTCGCAGTAATCGCTGATGTCGTAGCCGAAGTCGCGCATGGGCGAGCGATAGAACGGTGAGATCCACAGCGCGTCCACGCCGAGACTACGGTGCTTATCAGATTCGGCGAGATACGCCAGACGCGAGATGATGCCCTCGAGATCGCCAATCCCGTCACCGTTTGAGTCTTGAAAGCTGCGGGGGTAGATCTGGTAGAATACCGCGGTTTGCCACCACCGCATCTGTGCCGCACTCATGTCATTGAAGCTCCCTCTTTAGGATAACCGCTTCGGCATTTGCGAAGTTTTCGATCACATAGTACCGGTCGAGCCGCTCAGGCAGGTGCGCGAGGCCGGGGGAAGTGAGCACCACCTGCCATTCACCTTCAAACGGTATCAAGAAGCGCAGCGGGAACTTCGCAAGCGGTTTTCCCTCCATGTTGGCGATCAACAAGATCTGATAGCGGCTCTCGGGGTCAGTACGCCATCCATAGTAGATGGTATCGGCGTTGATGATGTCGCCGGTGTCCGACCATCCTCCGAGATGGCGAGCCCCGTTGGTGACCACGTTGCGGTTGAAAAAATCGCGGTGGATGTTATTGGTGGGGTTGTGTGCTAACCACGGATGTGCCCGGCGGAAGTGCCGCAGGTCGAAGTTGTAGCGCGCCTTTTCGTGCGGTACGCGTCCGCGATGCCGCGCGAGATTGCAGAGCTCGAATGCGTCGTACATAAACGCGCGCGCAAACGCCCGCAGATGGTCCGCAGTGAGCTCACCGCCGTTGCGCATCGCTCGCGGGGCGGCCCTCCGCAGAGCCGCGTCGGCCGCCCAGGTGTGGAGATTGTACTCGTCCTGCATAGCGGCGTATTCCATAAGCCGGCGCAGCGCTTCGTCGCTGTGTTGTTCCTTGAGGTGTCGCAACACTTCCAGCTTCGAGAGCTGCTCTTCCAGCAAGGGCAGCCGATGGGCTGCCGCCTCGGACAGTTCACGCTCGAGCTGAACGATTGATCGGTCTATCATGTCTTTCGCAAACGCGAGCTTGCGGTCCGACTCGTCCTTGTCTGCCGCGATGCGCGCGGTTAAGCTCCGGACGAGCTGTTTGTCGGCGTCGGTCTTGGGTGCAACCAGGTTTTCGGCGCTGCAATCGAGGTCAGCGGCGCTGAGGTATCCGCCCAAGTCTTCGACGGTATCGTAGAGGTAGAGAAAGGCCATGGAGTCGGTCTTAATCTTCAGACATTTGGCGTACAGCACTTCCAAGAACTTGCTCCCGGTCTCAAGCTCGCGGGGGTTACCGATGAGGTCGCTGCGGCGGGAAAACCCTAAACGTTTCATACGCGAGAAGTTTTCGTCCGACCTGTATAACTCGTCGTCCACGTACCACGCGAGGAACCGGGCGCCTTCGTCGGCGGCAATCTTCACGTCGTACTCATCGGCTACATCCCGGAAGAACAGCCACGGCGTGTGGGCGGTGGCGTTTAGAAAGAACATCGGCGAGCCGGGCAGAAAACCAAGGTTCAGTGCCGAAAGCGCCCCGTTGTCGAGCCCGTTGTGGGCAACCTGCTTCATTGTTTCGCCGAGCTGGTCGTTGTAATAGTGTTCGAGCGGCGTGCCCTGCCGGTACTCTTTGCCCGGCCTCGGCGCGACCATACGGTAAAAGTAACGTGCATTGTCGTGGGTTGAGTTGCCGGTAATCCAGTCGGCGCCCTCCTTGAACACGTCCTTATAGCGGTCCCACTTCGCAAAGAACCACTTGAACTTTGCGAGCACGTTGTGTGCAAAGATCAGCGGGCTCCATTGCTTTACCCGGTCGCCGTAAGGCAGCCTGCGTTCCCAGACGTGACAGAGATAGGCCGAATTATAAATCCAGTTGAGGTCATCGGGCCACGGACGACCGTCCTCGATATTGATGTCCAGCCGGCGGGTGACGCCGCCGATTTCCTGCACCACGGTCGACATCTCGTTCAGAAACGGGTCGTCCTGTATCTTGAGACCCGTGGTCGGATCCACATCACGCACGAAGTCCTGCCCGCCGTCGACCCGAATTGCGTCTATACCGAAGTTGTTCTTACGGCGATACATCTCGAGCAGGAACGCCCGCACCATGGGGTGTCCGTAGTTTACATCACGCCCGTACATATTGGGTCCGGCGAGGTAGGCGCTGTGCATGTACTTGAGGTCCTCACCGGTGGAGCGCTCGAACGTGCGCAACAGCTGCGCGCCCTGGAAGTCCGCATGACCGAGCACCGAGTCGAGCGCGAGCTGTATTGGACGGTCCGGCATGGTGTGCAACGTTTCTATAAACTCCAGGAACTCATCCGGGCGGCAGGACTCGAGCATAGACGGGCTTACCGCGGCAGTGCCGTAGATCACTACGTCGTAGCCCCAGCTGTTGATGTTGGGCTTTCTCAGCGTCGCACGTACGGTCTCAGCAACTGCGCCGCCGGGATCTGCGGCACCCGCGGCGCTCGTCGCCTCGGGGTCTGCCGGCGCGGCGCCCAGCCCCGTATTGCCGGCGAGGACGAAAAACTCTCCGGTTCCGCTGCGTACGCGCTCGGCTTGTGGAACTTCCGGCATCAGCTCGATCGAGTCGTAGCCGACGAAGGCAAGCTCATCGCTCGAGAGCTCGGCGTAGATGTCCTGCGCCCCGCGCTCCATGGCGGCACGAATCTTGTCGCCGATTGTGCGGTAGGTGCGCGTGAGCGCGGCGAGTGTGCCCTCGGCGGTAGCGCTGTTGGGATGGATCTCGAGGGTGCTGCCGATGTCGCAGGCGCGGTAGCTGCCGTCGGGATAGATCGTCTTGTAATGCGTGGTGAAGTACTCACTGTCACGGCGCGAAGCGAGCATGCTGTCGATATCAAAGACCTCGCACGGGGCATAAACGCCAAGCGGCATTGAGCACGCAAGCGGGTCGCGAATGATGTGCTCGCGCCCCTCATGGTCGGTGTAGATGATCCAGTAAAGAGCGCCGGCGGTGGTGCGGTTACCGGCCCGGACACCGGTGTAGACGCCGGCAAGGAGCTCCTGCAAGGGTTGAAGCGGGCGCCGGACACGGCTGAACTCCAGTTCATGTACTTTCCCGTCACGCAACTGCTGAAACTGGAAATCCGCCGGCGGGGTCATGAACTCAAGCTCAAAACGCCCGCCGCGGCTGAGAACTTCCTCGAGCTCCGGGATCCATTGCAGTAATTGTACCGCGCCGTCGGAGAGCACCTGCGCCCCTAACAGACGCGCGATCTCTTTGCAGGCGGGAAATGGTTCCAGGTGTGCTGCAAAGATTGTGTTCAGTTCCTCGGCGAGCTCTTTCGTTCGGTCACGGTCCAGCGCTATGAAGCTCGACATCGGGACTCCTTTCGCGGGCAAATACGTAAGCGCCTATTCTATCGTATAGCCCCGATTCCCGCAATTTGTGCCGTTTGCAATTCAGAGCGCCGGGCGCTCTCGTATAGGGAAAGAGCCTGCCGCATCGTCAGCAGAATGCAAGAAGGTTAACAGATGTAACAACGTTAACACGGCGTAGCTGTGGTCTACGCAGCTCGGTTCTGAGATCGCCGGCACGACAAGAATCCTGACCCGCAATGCGCGCTAACAACGCGGCAAAATCGTGACGAAATCGCCGCGCAAAAGCGCTCGAGCAGAGAAGTGCCGCGGAGTGCGGCTGTGGGCTCCGGCCTCCGGCCTTATAGCTGGATGCGCGCGCCGATGTTCGCCCCCAGGTTGCGGCCGAGGAAGTTGTAAGACCCCCCCAGATCAAGGCGCAGCAGCGCCATGTTGATTGAGGTGCCGCCGAACGCACGTACACTCCATCCCGTTTCGTCTGAAT
>PWQX01000192.1 GCA_003556605.1 Spirochaetaceae bacterium | reverse complement strand
TCACATGTGGCCCGAGGAGTGTATCAGCAGCATCGTCTCAAAAAACTCACCACCGAGGAATATCAGTTCCGGACGAGCGCGTATTCGCCATACCGGACTGCCGCCGATATCAAGCTGATCAGCGCCCGCCTCAATGTTTTGTCGTGGTTGAGCAGCAAGGGAACGCAACTGTACCAGAGCCCGGCGCATGTTAACTGTTCTCGGCTCGGGATCGCCGACAGAGTAGACAATATAGATCTCAGGATACCGGCGTGCCGCCTCGATTTCCAACGCCATATCACCGGCGGCGGTGAATACGCTCGTGTAGTTGTCACGGCGTTCGAGCCGAAGCTCGTGCTCGAGCCGGCCGGCACGGATTACGTCAACATTGAATTCCGGCATCTCGGGAGCTGCAAGCTGAAGCGAGAGAATGAGCGCGTAGATCAGTGCACCGGACAGACTCATATTCTATGCACCTATGTGCTGCAGCCGGCACCGGACAGGCACGCCGCAGTTTACGACCAGTGCGCAAGCTCTTCGCACGCTGACCAGTTTGCCTGTGTCCCGGCTTTCGGCTGCCCTATTATGCGGCCCAACGAGCTCGACTGCAAGAGCGCGCACGGCCACTTACCGTGGCCGCCTACGCCCGCTTCCGTCAAGGTGTACTAATTCGCAAGCTTTTTTGCGATCTCGGCCACATGCTTGCCCTGAAACCGAGCCGCGGCAAGCTCGTTCTCGCTCGGCATCCGCTCGCCTTGACCACCGGCGATGGTACTTGCACCGTAAGGCGATCCGCCGCTGATCTCGTCAAGCGTCATCTGTCCTTGAAATGAGTACGGCAAGCCCACGATGACCATGCCGTGGTGAAGAAGCGTAGTATGGGTCGAAACAATCGTGGTCTCCTGTCCGCCGTGTTGCGTAGCGCTGCTAGCCATGACACTGCCCACTTTTCCAATGAGCGACCCATTGGCCCACAACAGCCCGGTGCCGTCGAAAAAGCTTCTCGCCTGGCCGCACATATTCCCAAACCGTGTCGGGACACCGAAGATGAGTCCGTCGGCCTCCACCAGATCGTCATGGGTTACCTCGGGAATGTGCGCCAGGGACCTCTGCACCTCACCAGCTCCCATTTGCTCGATAATCTCCGAGCTCAGCGTTTCCGGAAACCGGTGCAACGACACCTCAGCACCCGCAACCTCTTTAGCCCCTTCAACTGCGGCCTCCGCCATCTTGTACGTATGCCCGTAGGCTGAGTAGAACACAACTTTGATTTTCATCTTGAGAGCCCCCTTACTGTAGGTAGTTTGTACGAGCTTTCGCTTTGAAAGCGTTCTGTATAGGATAATGTATATATAAGTGATTGCAGAGTCAACTTCGGGTAGGCTCACGGTTGCCGCACCACAAAGATCCTCCAAAGGGTGTCAAATTGACTGGTAGCTACGGTTGCGATACCATGCGAGTCTATGGTCTACCGTGCGCGCATCGTAATCGCCGTCGCCGTGCTGGCCGCGGCAGCACCAGCTGTCGCCCGAGCCCACATAGCAGCCGGCATCGTCCTCGGCAAGCCTGCGGGCTTGAGTGTTCTATTTTCCGACCGCGCTGCACTCGGCGCTGCCTGGTCGATTCCCTACAATCGTTTGCATCTTCACGGGGACCTCCGGCTCTTAAGCCATAAGCTCGCCGGACCGGTGGACTGGTTTCTTGGCGTTGGAACGAAACTCAGCATCGATGCGCTTGACGACGAAAACACCGCAGGTGTCTTGATCGGGACGCGAGTTCCGGTGGGAATCCGGTATTTCGTAATTGAACAGCTCGAACTGTTCTTAGAGCTTGCGCCGGGGGTTCGGCTGTTTCCCGACATAGATCCTGATATCGATGCCGGTATAGGGGTTCGCTATCACTTCTCAGCTCACACGCGCTCATGTCACAGAGGCGTGCAAGGCCGGTAGTCGGGCACGGTTCACTCACTGTATATTTTGGCCATGAGTTCGACAGCAGAATCAAAACACGCCATCTTAGACCTGACCGGCGGTACCTGTACCTCGTGCGTCATCGCGATAGAGCACTTGGGCAGGCGTATCCAGGGCATTAGCGAGATCACCGTTGATCGGGCCACCAGCACTATACAAATAGCATATGACGGCAATCGCGAAGCGCTCGACAAAGTCTGCGACTTCGTCAACCGTATTGGTTACTCGGCCGAAGTTCGAGCGACCGACTGAGCGTCGGCAGCCGGTGAATCGCCCTGGGCAATGCGGACATTCAGACGCATCAGCCGCTGAGCGAGCAGGCGAGCGAGGAAGATCCCGTAGTGCGGTTGTTTCTTGATTGCGTTGATGAATGCGTTCTTGGAAATCTTCGCAAGCACGCTGCGACCGTTAGATATCACGGTTGCAGACCGGCGGTTGTTCAGGAGAAAAGACATCTCGCCGAGAAAGATATCGTCGGGCGTTAGGGTGGTGAGATACTGATCGCCTGAGTAAATGCTGAGGCGGCCGGAAGCAATGTAGTACAGGTAGTTCGACTCTTCGCCTTCGAAAAAGACAACGTCGCCGTCCTGGAACACCGTCTCCTCGCTACGGTCGAAGATCCCCGGAACCACATTACTCTCATCACGCTGGTGGGCAACCTCAAACGAGACCTCATTGCCCCGCTCGTTGTACTGCAGGTTGGTAACGTAATGAGCAACCATCTTGAGACCATGCCCGTGCGGACCGAAGTTTACTGGCCGCGACGGGGAAGTTTCCACACGCTTGCGCCAATCGAATCCCTCACCGTCATCTCGGATCGTGAAGTACGAGCGTTCCGGGGTAATTCGATACGAAAACACAACGTTACGCTTGCGGATTGCGGGATCGGTGCACTTCCGGCGAATGAGCGCCAAGATGTCACCGTGCTCTTGTAACCACTTGCTCTTTTCCTCGTAACTGATACGGCAATTGCCGTGTTCCACAGCGTTCATGAGTAACTCGAAAATCGCCACGTGGAAACGGTCTTTCTTGTCACGGTTAACGTAGTTGGAGTTGAACAAGTAACTGGTAACTAGATTCGCGTAAGTGCGGATATTGGAAGGATCGTTGTCCATTACGAAGCGCCCCGATATGGTTCGCAATAGATAGCTCTGCAGGTCACGTTGAAACAGTATCTGGCGGTTCTGAATGAGGATCCGCACTACCCGGTAGAAGCTGGCGACGAACTCTCCACGCGGAATCACACTGATAATGTTGGAGTTCGGCAAATGCTGATGCACACGCTGTTCATCAGCGCTGGTGTGCACCGCAATTATCCCCCCGTAATGCAGCCAGGGGTCACGTTTTACATCCTCGAGAATACCGTTGGTGTCTATTCGAGCATCGGAGCCGTTAATGAGGTTGATCTCCGGTAGCTCGTATTTCAGGTACTCTAGAGCGGCGTCGCGGTCGTCGATAAAAACCGGCAAGAAGTAGTTGTCGAACCGGCGGCAAACTCGTTCAACCCGATCATTGAGCTCCGGATCGCTACTAATCCCCGGCATCTTGCGCATCGGCAGTGGCTCTCCTTATCTATACGCTGCTTTGTAGTATTGCGAATCGTAGCATATTTTTCCAGTATCCGACCTGCAGTGAATGTGCGGCCGGAAACGGGCGTGCGGCGGAAGCCGTGAGGAGTAGGGTAAGTACCGCAGCTCGCTCTACGCGTGCCGCTGAGTGACCTCGTTGAGCTCTTGAATCTCGGACTCGGTAAGCCGCAACTGCAAGGCGGCAGAGTTTGACTCCGCGTGGCGGATCTTCGTAGCTCCCGCGACCGCGACTATCGACTCGCCATGGACTTGCACCACCCATGCCAGAGCCACTTGTGCGGAGCGCATCCCATGCTGCTCGGCGATGCCGCGAAGCCGTTCAATCACCGGAGCTGTCTTTCGGAGATTGGATCTACGAAAGCGCTTCAGAAACTTTCGTGCGCCGGGGCGCGAGCGAACGAGACCGGGATTATCGTGGAACTTCCCGCTCAGCAAACCCTGGGCGAGCGGCGAATACGCGATTATGCTCACACCCAGCTCCTGCGCCGTCGCCAGCACCCCGTTGCGCTCGATCTCACGATCCAACAGGCTGAAACGCACTTGGTTGGAAGACAGTGGGATGTTGTGCTTCGCAAGCGCAGCATGCGCCCGGCGCATCTGGGCGGCGTTGAAGTTACTCACGCCGACCGCGCGGATCTTGCCCGCTTCATGCAACTCCGCCATTGCCTCCATCTGCCGCTCAATTGATGACCGCGAGCCAGGGAAATGAATCTGATATAGGTCAATTGGGAACCCGCCGAGCGCGCTCAGGCGCTTACCGATACTCTCAGTGATTGAGGAGGCGGGCCTGAGTAGTGGAAACCACTTGGTTGCCAACACCACATCGCCGGGCTTGACGTCTTGATACTTCAGTGCCTCGCTCAGCTCACTCTCGGAGGCTCCCCTTCCGTACGACTCAGCGGTATCGAACCAGTTGACACCGGCCTGTAGCGACACTGCGACGATCTGCCGTACCGTCTCCCTCGGGAGTCGGCCCCAATACTTCCCAGATAAACCGGTCGACTGCGAAAACTGCCAGCAGCCGAGCCCGATCGGCGAAACCCGGAGCGGGCCCGAACCCAGCTGATACGTCAATGAACTCGCAGATCCCATGCGGCATTCCTCCTCAATCGCATTCGTGTGTACCGCAAACTCCACGCATACCCGCCAAAAAGGCCTTCCGAATAAGGAAAGCCTCCGCCGGTAGACCAAGACATGTGCGGCTCAACCGATATTCCCCTACTTCGAGTAGAACTCTACGATCAGTTGTTCCTCAGCGATAGTCGGAATCAAATCGCGCGTCGGGATTATCGAGACCACGCCTTTGAGCTCGTCTTTCGAGATCGACAGCCACGGCGGTACCGGACGACTGCTGTTGTCGGCCACTAGACGCCGCACCAGATCCTGCGTCGCCTTACGCTCACGCGCCTGTACCTCATCACCGGCGCGCACCAGAGCAGACGGGATCGTAACCTTGCGCCCGTTGTGCAAGATGTGGCCATGCGAAACCAGCTGGCGTGCTTGAGACCGCGAGCCGGCCATCCCCAGCCGATATACGACATTATCAAGCCGGCACTCCAGTAGGATGAGCATGTTATGCCCTGTGACGCCTTTCATGACCTTGGCGCGGTAGAACAGGTTGCTGAATTGCCGTTCGGAGAGCCCATAGGCCCACTTCAACTTCTGTTTCTCGAAAAGCTGACGCCCATACTCAGTTTGACGGATCCGGCCCTTTTTCGGTTCGCCCGGGGGCTTCGGCTTGCGCTTCAGCAGCCGATCGTACTTTTCGTTGCCATAGATATTCACGCCGAAACGGCGGACGATTTTTCCTTTCGCGGTTTCCTGCCTAGCCATTTACCACTCCTCGGGGTATACCGCACCTATTTACCGGTTCTTTTTCGGGTTCCGATAACGGAGCGCTTACTGTAGTTGAGATCACAAAAACTGTCAAGAACGTTGCAGAAGCCGGCGTAAGCGGCCGATCAACCCGAGCCTCTCAGACCGCTCGTCGGAGCTGGCACCTGTGGAAACAGCGCACCGCATAGAGTGTGAAACGGATTTCCGCGGCGGTTCCGTTCGGTGTTCCGCGCTTGCCGAGCTAGTAGGTTCATCTGTGTACGACTCCGTCGAGGTACCCTCGGTCTGTGCAGACCTGGCGGCGGCATCCGGCTTTCGACGACCGCGCCGGCGTCGTGACCGCCCCTTCCCTGATCCCGCCGCGGTTGCTTCGCCGCTCTTTCGGGAGGTAGACCCATCGGCGGGTTGAAAATCTTCGCCGTACTTTGCTCGGTAGTGCCGCAGACGCTCTTCAAGGCTGGCCTCGGCCGGGACCCGCGGCCCGCTACCCTTCGGTTCATGAACTACAGGCTTCTTCTGGGGGCCGCTTGTTCTCACGTCATCACGCCGCCCATGACTCGGTGCCCCGGGGGCTTGTGCGTGCTCGGGAGACAAACGGCGTGACCCTTGAGCCGATCGCCCGCCGCGCGCTCTACGCCCGTCGCGCCGCTCGGCACGGCCGCCACGCTCCGCGCGGTGCCGCCTGCTATTATCGGCTCTCAGCAGATCGTCACTTACCGAGCAGGTGGGAATCTTCATGCCGATGCATTCTTCGATAGCCTCGAGTCCGTACACGAACCGTTCACAGGCAAGCGAGATTGCCCTGCCGCTCTTACCCACGCGCGCCGTGCGCCCAATCCGATGGACGTAGTTTTCAGCGTCTTCAGGCAGGTCATAGTTCATCACCAACGGCAGGTTCTCGATATGCAAGCCGCGTGCTGCCACATCGGTGGCGATCAGAATGCGCACCTCCGCCCGCTTGAAGCTGTCTATGATGCGCAGACGCTTCTTCTGGGGAAGATCGCCGATCAGATACTCGCTGTCGTACCCGTTCGCCCGCAGTCGCTCGGAAATATTGGTACAGCCTCGCCGAGTGTTGCAGAATATCAGCGCGTTGGCAGGATTCTCCTGCTCGAGCACACCGAGCAACAGATTGAACTTCTCGTCCTTCGCGACGTGGTACAACTGCTGTTCGATCGTCTGCACCGTGATATGTTCGGGCTCGATTTCTATTTCGACCGGGTCATTCATGAACTTCCACGAAATATTGAGCACACTCTGGTTCAGGGTCGCACTGAATAACATCGTCAACCGTTCCTCACGTGATGAGGTGCGCCGGAATATCCGCTGAATATCGGGATAGAATCCCATATCAAACAAGCGGTCGGCTTCATCGATGACCACAATACCGACTGAACCGAGATCCAGCTTGTGGCTGGAACTAAAATCCAACAATCGGCCCGGCGTCCCGATAATGAGGTCAACGCCACGCTCGAGCTTACGTTCTTGATCAACGTATCCGGCCCCTCCGTAGAAACAGCCGATCCGGAATCCGAGCTGCGAACCGAGAATCTCGGCATCATGCTCAATCTGCACCGCTAACTCACGCGTAGGTGCAACCACCAACGCCGGGCGATTCTTAAACCGTTCCGAGCTTAGCTTGAGCTGGAAAATAGTAGTGAGGTACGCTGCCGTCTTGCCCGTGCCGGTCTGTGATTGCACCGTCACGTCGCGTTCTCGCAGCGTGCGTTTCAACGTTTCGGCTTGCACATCGGTACACTCAGTGAAGCCGGCTTCATGGATGCCCGCGAGGACCTCCTCAGATAGGTTAAACTCTTCAAATCTCATAGTCAGTGTTAAGGAATGCCGCCTAATTCCACGCCGTGCCGCGTTCAATCAAGTCGTCGAGCGCGATCTCAGCATAGTCGGTGATACAGAGCGGCGCATTCGGCAAGCGGTCGACCGGGCCGACCCCAACCGCGTGCATGCCGGCATTCTTGGCAGCCTCGATACCGCTGTAGGCGTCTTCGAATACAATACAGTGCTCAGGCGCTATGCCAAGTCGCCTCGCCGCCAACAGGAAGACTTGCGGATCGGGTTTTGACCGCGTGATGTCGTTTCCAGTGACGACGGCGTCAAACAGATGGGTAAGCTGCAGCGCTTCAAGCACAGCTTGCGCGTTCTTGCTTGCTGAAGCTAAGGCTGTGGAGAGTCCGCGATCACGCACCCGTTTGATAAAACCGATCGAACCGGGATAGATATCGCTCTCATTGATCTGTTGCAGCAACGCTTTGTAATACTCGTTCTTTTGGTCGCCCAAGCGGTGCTTCTCGTCGTCGGACAGTACCACGCCGTTATGATCAAGAATGACTTCCAGCGCTGGTATGCGCGAAACCCCGCGCAGCTGATGCCCGAGACTCTCGTCGAGCTCCCAACCGTGCTGATCGGCAAGCTTCTTCCAACCAAGATAGTGATACTTGTCGGTGAAAACAACCACGCCGTCGAGATCAAAAACAAAGCCGTGCAATTCTTGCGGCATGTGTACACTGTAATAGAATGTGACAAAGTGTACAACCGCACGCGTGGCGCGGTGGCGCTGCCCGAGGTCCACAGTCGAGTATACTGGTGTCGGACATGGCTGCGTTAGCCGCACCTCCGGTTAGCAACCGTTGGTAAACCGCTGCCGCCGGCGGCTCCTTCGATGCCCGCACGGGAAAAATGTTCCCATAAAGCAACAGCGTGCAGGGATTTCCCATCTCGCTGACCGTATGTGCAGCAATTGCTCCGGGCGTTCGCGCAGCGTTTAGCGTTTCCGGCGACCCCGGCGGCCTAACCCGCTCCTCGAGAGATCCCGTGACAGGCCGAAGGATCCGGCGGCGGCCTTCGCGGTGCTCCGAAAGCTTCGCAGAAACCTCCTGCAAGCCCGTTGCATACCGCTTGAACACCCGCAGGTCAGCCCATTCTGCCCGTGCTCACCGGTCGCTGCCGCGATAATAACCACAGCTGCTGTCTTGGCACGTGAATTGCGATGCATATGTAGAATTGCGAGTTGTTCGGACTCTGCAATATAGGAGGATAAGCATGAAGCGAGCAGTCATACTGATACTGGCCTTGGCAACGATATCCGCAGCGACCGCGTTCGCGCAGCGACGACCGCCGGATCACTTCGGCGAACGCGACGAGGCAAGCGAATGGAGCACCCGAGAGCTGCGGGAGCTCACCGGGCGGTTACAAATCGACGATTGGGGTCGACTCAGCCTCATCGTGGACGAACGGACTTACGCGTTGATGTACAGGCCACAGCCGGCTCAGGAATTGGCGATCGAGGACGGTCAAACGGCCACCGTCACCGGGTACGAGATGCCGCCGCCACGCTTTGCGCCCGACGACGAGTTACGCCGCTTCGCTCCTGTAACCATGCGCATCGACGACCGCACCATCGACGTGACGCGAGGCCGCGCCCGGCGACTGGGTGATCGCGGACGCGCCGGGCGCCATTATGAGAGATATCTTCGACCTTATCCCGATAATGAACGTCACCGCCCGGGCGATCGCCGCAGGTAGGCGCCCCGCTATGCCGGCAGACACGCGGCACCCATTCGTTCGGGATGAGGTGCCGGCCCCGGCGCGGGCCCGGTACTCGGGCGGGCGCAACGCAGAAGCGTCTATCCGCCCGCGCCCGGCGGTCGTTGATTTCGGTTACGACCTCCGCTCTGCAAGCCACCGCTCAGCCTCGATCGCCGCCATGCATCCGGAGCCTGCCGCGGTAACCGCCTGTCGGAATACCTTATCCTTTACGTCGCCACACGCAAACACTCCCTCTATTGAGGTCCGTGTAGACTCAGGCTCGGTTTTGAGATAACCCACCTCATCGGCGTCGAGCTGCCCGGCAAGAAACGCGGTGTTCGGCTGATGCCCGATTGCAAAGAACAAGCCGCCGGCCTCAATGTCGCGGTGCTCACCGGTGTGCTTGTCTTTCGCCCGGACCCCGCTCACCAGATCATTGCCGAGCACTTCTACCGGCAACGTGTTCCAATGCACCGTTATCTTCGGATTATCCGCCACCCGTTGCTGCATAATCCGTGACGCGCGCATCTGATCTCGGCGTACCAGCATGTGAATCTCGCTGCCGAACTTCGAGAGATACAGCGATTCCTCACACGCGGAGTCACCACCGCCGATTACAACAAGGGGTTTGTTTCGGAAGACCGGTAACGCACCGTCGCAGATAGCACAGGCCGAAATGCCCTTCTGCCACAATCGGCGGACACCGGGTAGATCGAGCGTCTTGGCCGTCGCCCCGGTGGCGATAATCACGCTCTCTGTCCGCACCTCGTCGCCGGCTTCATTCTGTAAACGAAAAGGTCGTTGGGATAGGTCGACCTGCGCGATCGTTTCGGTCTTGATTCGGGTTCCAAAGCGTTTCGATTGCTTACGCATTTCGTCCATCAGCTCCGGACCTTGGATACCCTCGGGGAATCCGGGGTAGTTTTCGACATCAGTCGTGGTCGTCAGCTGGCCGCCGGCCGCAATATTACCGGCCATGAAGCCCTCGTACATGAGCGGCTCGAGGTCTGCTCGTGCGGCGTAAATCGCTGCGGTATGGCCTGCCGGACCGGAACCTATGATCACCACGTTCTCAACTCTGTCATTCGACATGCTTTCGTCTCTCCTGCTTTCGCCTAGTCTAAAATAATAATATATATCGTAAAACTAATATTCTTAGTTGTGCGTGTCAACGCGCCTCGCACCGGCGGCATCATGATATCCGCAAGCCCTTTCGGAGCGCAACTAAGCCTGCGAAGACCGCCGGCAGTTCTCGCGCATATTTGACGTCACGGTCCGGCAGCCGGTATACTTAAGGTTAGATTGGAGGTTTCCTTATGGATGTAGCACGTGTAGATGCACCTCAGCCTCCGCTTGAGTATACCGTAACGGGTGCAGAGATAGCTGACGAGCGAGAAGCCACTGCCGCGGCCGAAGCGCAGCCCGCCGCGCAGGAACCCGAGCCGGTCGAAGATCCCGACCGTGGTCAAGCCGTTGACCTCGAAGCGTAGAAACTCCAGGGTCCGCGCTCCGGTATCCCTGCAGCATGTACGTGATCGTTGACCAGTGAGCACACACCATACGACTGCATCGCCGGTTCTATCGGACGATCGATCGCAAAACCTATTCGGCAAGCCGCTCGCCGAGCTTCGCAGCATCGTCTCGCAGCTTGGCTACCCTGCCTTTCGGGGCAGACAGCTCGCCGAATGGCTCTACCGCCGCAACCTGTACGCGTTCGTAGCTTGTACCAGCTTATCAAAAAGGGACCGTGCCGAGCTCGCAAGTCGCTTCACGATAGCGCGCTCGCCGCCAACCGCTGTACATGTCTCAAAGGACGGTACAAAAAAATACCTGTTCACGGGCGCATCGGGCGCGGTTGAGGCAGCCTATATCCCCGACTCAGGACGTGCCACCTTATGTCTGTCAACACAGATCGGCTGCCGCTGGGAATGCCGGTTTTGTTGGACCGGCCGGCAGGGCTTACAACAGAACCTCAGCACCGCAGAGATCCTCTCGCAGCTCAGTGAGCTACCGGAACGCGTGCATGTGACGAACGTTGTCTTTATGGGCATGGGCGAGCCACTGGATAACTTTGAAGCTACCCGCGATGCGATTGAGATCCTCACCGCCGAGTACGGGTACGGCATTGGCGCGGGACGCCTCACCGTCTCGACCGTAGGTATGCTGCCGGAGTTGCAGTATCTGCTCGAGCAGACGCGCGTACGTGTGGCGCTTAGCGTACATTCACCGTTCGCCGAAGAACGTGCCGCGCTGATGCCTGTTGAACGGCACTACCCGCTCGCCGAAATCCTGAAGACCCTGCAGCACGATCCGCGCTTCACAACCCGGCGTCGTTCTGTGGAGTACCTGGTGTTCGGCGGTAGCAACGATAGCGATCGACACGCGCGTGCATTGGCACAAGTCGCTCGCCGAATCGAGGCACGTGTCAATCTCATCGCCGTCCACGGCCGAAAGCCCGGCGGCCCGACCGAAAACCGTGCCGGTGCGCCGGGGGGCTTTGGGCCTCGTCTGCGGGCGCTTCAGACCTTTTGCGAACGCCTCGGCTCCTACGGGGCTCGGGTTACCGTCCGCCGCTCGCGCGGCGAAGATATTGCGGCAGCCTGTGGAATGTTGCATACCAAGAGACCGCCGGGATAGCGACGCTGATACTGCTGTACGGATTCGGTGCACGCGAGCGAGCTCGGCGCTATATCACCCCGACTGCAAAACGCGGGCACGCGCCGAACAACTACACGCGTCGTGTCACCACTACCCCCTCGCCGCACCGTCGCGCATAACGATTTGGTGTGCGCGCCTTACATCTGCATCAAAGCTACGCGTGCGTGTCCCGCATCTCGAGCGCGCACACCTCCGTGGCGCAAACTTCTACACGATTACGCCCGCGCTGCTTCGCCCGATACAAGGCCTTATCGGCGCTTTCACGAACCGCCGCTGCGTCAACCGCGTGCAACGGGAACGACGCTATGCCTTGGCTTGCGGTCAAGCCCGGGACGCTCGTACCCACCGATCCCACCTGTTCCACCCCAACGCGTGCCTGCTCAGCAAGCTCTTTAGCTGTTGACAGTGTGGTAGCAGGCAACAAAACACAGAACTCGTCGCCCCCATAGCGCGCAAGCACGTCGTCCGCCCGAAACACCGTACGGAGCACCGGGACAAGGTTACGCAGCAACACTCCGTCGCCCGCCGCGTAACCGAGTACTTCGTTAACCTTGTTGAAATGATCAAGGTCAAGCATAATCACGCTCAGCGGCTCTTGCTTCACGCGCGCCTGCACTACCATGTCCTCCAAGGCGTAGTCCAGGAAATCCCGGTTGTATAGCCCGGTAAGGTCGTCGGTGATTGCCCGACGGCGCGCGTCCTCGCCCCAAGCGACCATCTCTGAGTGGAACTTGCTGATGTTGCTTAGCCACTGGGTGGTCGCCTGCAGCATACGGTACATCACCCTGATCGCCGCGCGAGGATATGAATCCATGAACTCAAAGAAGTCATGCTTGGGCAGGCTGAACAGCACTGTGGATTCGAGTGCCCGACAGTCGGCCGAGCGTGTCCGATCCTCGAAGATCGACATTTCGCCGAAGAACCTGCCCGCACCAAACCGCTGAATCTCAATAAACTCACCGTCGGGTGGCGACAGCGATATCAGCACTCGCCCTGAACGCACGACATAAAGCTCGCTACCGGCATCACCTTGACGGAACAACACTTGACCGGGTTCCAATGTGACGCGTCGCAGCGATCGCGCAAGCGCGAATCGCTCGGAATCGCTGAGGTCGCTGAAGATGCGAACCGAGCTGAGAAACTCAACAGCCTTCATTCGCAGCCCTCAGCTACCAAAGCGATGCGGTCTCCGCCGGAGTCGCGCAGCCCAAACACGGTTTCGTGCGAGATAGCCGCGAGTGACTCGAGATCGCGCGCATGCCGCGGATACAGTGCAATTCCGACGCTGAAGGTAATGGTGATGCAGTTGCCTCCGAATAGTGAGCTGAAGTCCAAAGCGCGCAGACCGCGCCGCAGCTTCTCGCCCAACTCAACTGCTGAGTCCTCCTCTGCCCCCGGAAACACCACACAAAACTCATTCC
The DNA here is from genome assembly GCA_003556605.1 of Spirochaetaceae bacterium. Taxonomy (GTDB): domain Bacteria; phylum Spirochaetota; class Spirochaetia; order DSM-27196; family SLAA01; genus B1Sed10-166. The sequence goes on along the minus strand of PWQX01000192.1, from coordinate 11,718 downwards.
CGCGATAGCGCAGCGCAAGGGCCCCTGGCGGCAATAGCGCCTTCACTCCCCCTGCAATGAACCGTAACGCCGCATCACCCGCGTCGTGTCCGTACGTGTCGTTGATTGCCTTGAAGTTATCAGGCTTGACGATGAGGATCGCACCACCGGCGCTTTGCGAGCAATCAAACAGACTGCCGCATTCGTTGAGATAGGCACGGTTATAGGTGCCGGTGAGCTTATCGATAAACCCCTGAGTCCTGAGACGTCGAATGTAGGGCGAATTCTCGGCAACCTGTTGGGTAACCGTGCGAATACGCGAAGCAACCACCGTAATAAAGCGATGCAGCGCCCGCGCGAACATCTCGGGGTGCCGCTCGATAATATCCTCAAAACGCAAACCGCGACGCGGGAACGTCAGCAGTCTGCTGTCGCGACTGCACCGCGCGGAAGCGGTGCGGAGCGTGTTGCTGAACAGGTCAAGCTCGCCGAACGAATCGCCGCTCAGATAGCGCCCAACATCCCGCACATTGCCGTACTCATCGTGTGTCGAGACGATTACCTCACCGTCGGCGATGATAAACAGCTGTTCGCCGCGTGATCCTGAGTCGAACACCGTATCGCCGCTGCCGTAACGGTCGACCGCGCAGTACTGTGCCAAAACAGACAGCTCATGGTCGGTGAGGTCGGAAAACGCTTCAATGCTTTGCAGTAGGCGCGCGGAAGCGAGGTCGACACTATCCATCCAACCCCTCATCACGCGCCCCAAGCCGCTGACGCACGTACGGTTGCAACACTATGCGATCCTCGTAAGCCGGTCTCTTACCTTTACCATGGTGCTCTGCTTATCCTACCAACACCACCTGCCGCTGTCTATATTTCCCTACCGGGTGCCGGGCAAGCGGTCCCGACGTTTTTCGCAGGCAAGCACCGCATTCTTACCCGGCGTGCTCAGTTGCTACGCGCGTCATAAAATCGGCGCTCAACGCGCCCGATTACGTAATCCAAACCGAAGGCAAAGAATGCGGCGGTGATTGCGCCGGTGAAGACGTAGGCTGCGTTATCGCGCACCAGACCCGACACAATCACGGTACCAAGACCACCTGCACCCACCACTGCGCCGATGGTAGCGGTACCGACGTTGATCACCAAAGAGGTTCGGATGCCGGCAGCGATAACTCGTGCGGCGAGCGGCAGCTCAGTCAAGAACAAGATCTGACGGCGCGTCATCCCCACTCCGCGCGATGCTTCCACCACTCCGGCATCGATGGAATCCAGCCCTGATATCGTGTTGTTGATCACCGGGAGGATACTGTAAATGAATAACGCTGCAATTGATGGGGCGAAACCAAAGCCGATCGCCGGTACGGCGAGCGCTAGGACCGCAACCGGCGGAAATGTTTGCGCCACTGAGCTGATGTCCTGCACGATTGGGTGAAAATCACGCCCTATCGGCCGGGTGACGAAAACACCGAGTGTTACGCCCGCGATTGCCGCGAGGCTCCCGGAGATCGCGACAAGCGCTACGTGTTCATATACGAGCCGTGCAAGCGAAACCCGCTCGTAGATGTAGCTCAAGCGACCCGGAAACATGATTTGCAGAATCGTCCCCCTGATCGGCTCATTCCAGACGAACACCCCAAACGAGGCAAGGAGCGCAACCGGAAGCAACGCGAGGACTACGCGCTTCACCGCGCGATCCCCCTTTGATTAAGCTCTTCGATATCGCTCAATCGCACTTCACCAAGCACCATACCCTCCTCGCTAATCACCGGGGCCGCCCGCAAGCCTTGACCAAGTATGCGCGACAACGCCTCACGCAGCGAGGCAACCGGCCGCACACCAACCTCATCGGCGTGCAACTCCACATACGGGCGATACGCCACCGCCGAGTGGTGATCGGGGTCGGGCTCAAGCATACCCACAAGCGCGTGATCGGCGTTGGTAACCCACAGCACCGGATGTTGACCACCGTCACCGTTGGGCGCTTGCTGCCGTTTCGCTGTCTGTTCCCGCGGTATTGTCTCGGCGCTCTGCATATGGTCAACCACCTGAAAGCAGGCCAAGCGCTTCAGCGCGCGGTCGGCGCCGACGAACTGCCGAACGAAGTTATCGGCCGGATGGGCCAGAATGTCCGCAGGTTGCCCTTGCTGAACGATTCTTCCGTCCTTCATGATCACGACGGTGTCGGCCAATCTGATCGCTTCGTCAAGATCGTGCGTTACGAATACCACGGTCTTCCGCAGCTTGCGTTGTAAGACCGCAAACTCCAACTGAAGGATCTCGCGATTCAAAGGATCGACCGCTCCGAACGGCTCATCCATCAATAGCACCGGCGGATCGGCGGCCAGTGCGCGTGCCACCCCAATGCGTTGCGCCTCACCACCGGAGAGCTGAGCCGGGTACTTACCGCGGTATAACCCCGGATCGAGGCCTATTAAGTCAAGCAACTCATCGGTGCGTTTCTCGCGGCGCGAGCGCTCCCATTTCAAGAGTCGCGGCACGATGCCGACATTCTCGGCGACGTTCATATGCGGAAGCAACCCTACGCTCTGGATCACGTACCCAATACCGCGCCGTAACTGCTCAGGATTAAAACTGCCGACCGGCTTACCGTTGAGCAACACCGCCCCGGAGCTCGGCTCAAGCATTCGATTGATCAGTTTCAGGCTCGTGGTCTTCCCGCAGCCCGACGGCCCGATCAAGACGCAAACTTCCGCCTCGCCAATCGTGAACGAGATATCATCGATCGCAGTTTGGGTGTTGTATTGCTTCACTACGTCCTGGAACTCGATCATGTCGGGGCCTCCCTGAGTCCCGTCGGGGACAGAGCGCTGATCAGGATCGCAAGTCCGCGATCGACGAAGACGGACAGCAACACGATCGGGAGCACCCCCATAACCACCAGATCGGGGGCGCCTTGGCCAATTCCCTGAAACACGAATGCTCCCAGCCAGCCGGCCCCGATTAAAGGCGCGACCGCGGTGTTGCCTATGGCTTGTACGGTGGAAACGCGGATACCACTAAGAATAATCGGGACCGCTATTGGTACTTCAACATAGCGCAGCATTTGCGTACGACTCATGCCCATCCCCTTCCCGGCTTCGACAACCGAGCCCTGTATGACCGCCAAGCTCGTGTACGCATTACGAACTATCGGGAGCAACGCGTACAGGGTCAGCGCAATCAGCGCGGGCGCATTTCCGATACCTCTGATTCCAACCGCACGCAACAGCGGAAACTCCCGCGACAAAAATGCCAACGGCGCAATCATCAGGCCGAACAGGGCCAAGCTCGGCACAGTCTGGATACCGTTGATCAGCGCGAATACCGGCCGCTCGGCCGCCTTCCTTCGATACGCAACAACCCCCAGGGGTACTCCGATCACTGTCGCACCAAGAACCGCAGCAGCCGACAACCACAGATGTGTACCGAGCTCGCTCACAAATCGGCTTTCACGATTGTAGTACTCTTGCATCGGCGCGAGACTGTCGAGCATACCGGCAATGGCCGGCACGAACGTGACCAGGAAAGGAATTAGCCCCACTGCAATCTTGGCCGAGTAGCGCACATCCGCACCGTGTAGTGATCCCTGGATCAACACAAAACTGGCCAGCACCCCGAGCCAGAAGCCGGTAGACGGCGTAACCCGAGCGAACTCCGTGCCGGCAACGGCCGCGCTACCTGAAACCGCAAGTGTAATCAGAAGCGAGCTGAACAGAAGCAGCCCGGCGGCAATTTTGGCCCAGCGCACGCGCGTGGTCTGTGGAGCGAACGCAAGAATACCCGCAAGCAGCACGAGCACGCACACCGCGATCACGCCGAACGGCACCCCGGTTTCAAACAATGTCACCGGTTCGCCCAGCGCAACCCGGTTTTCCTTGAACGCGTAAAGCGGTCGCAACAGGGCAACACCCATCAAGACGACACCCAGAAGGGTTGTCTTTTCGGGGGCGCTGCCGCCGTTGCGTTGCGATGTCACGGGAGAAACCCCTGCTCTTGCAGGTAATCACGGGCTACAGTTTCGGCGTCACGTCCCTCTACCGCGATCCGCGAGTTGAGCTCTTGTAACGTGGTCAAGCTAAGCGACTCGAATACCGGCGCGAGAATTCCCTCTATTTCGGGATAGCGTTCGTGTATCTCGCCGCGCACTATCGGTGCAGGCTCGTACACGGGCTGTACGCCGCGCGTGTCCTCGAGCACCACCAACCCAAGCGCCGCGAGTTGTCCGTCGGTGCCGTAAGCCATCGCCGCGTTCACATTGTCGGTTCCTCGTGCAGCCGCCTGCGCGGTGACGGCGGTATCTCCTCCCGAGAGGACCAGCAGCTGATCGCTGTCGAGCGAGAACCCGTATTCGGCCTCGAACGCCGGCAACGCATCATCACGGCTCACAAACTCCTCGCTCCCCGCCAGCCGGAACTCACCACCGCGTTCTAAGTACGCCGCTAAGTCTTCAAGGTCGACAATACCTTCGCTTTCCGACAAGTCCCGGCGGATCGCTATCGCCCAGGTATTGTTCGCCGGTGCCGGCTGCAACCACACGATGCCATATTCCTCCATATCGAGGTCCCGCACCGTCTGATAAGCCATTTGTGCATCACGCCACACCATAGCATCGGTACCTTCGAAGAAAAACCCACCGTTTCCGGTATACTCGGGGTAGATATCGATCTCATCGCTAATAATGGCGCGACGGATCACGTCGGTTGGGCCGAATTGCGTGCGGTCCACCACTTCAAAACCGTCGTCACGCAATAACTGCACGATCATGCTGCCAAGCAACGCCCCTTCGGTGTCAATCTTTGAAGCCACTACCACCGGCCCCTTCTCAGGCTCCGGTTCTTCAACGCCTCCGCGTGCAAACACTCCGTGTGTGAGCATCAAGAGTACCGCTATCCCCAGCAGCAGTCTTAGTACGATAGTTTTCATTCAATATCTCCTTTTTGTAGCTTCTTGCCCCATGCGAATTATGTTTCGCTCTCTAAAAGTGCGGTATTTCCGTGCCGCCGTCAAGCTCCGCCGGCTACGCGCGCATCGCGCGCGGCGATTAGTTCGGAAACCCTGTGCATGAGATCACCGGGAAACGTTGTATCGGCGGCTTGGGCGGTTTCACGAATCTGTTCGGGTTTGCGGGCACCTACAATAGCCGCACTGACCGCCGGATTCTGCAGCACCCACGCGATTGCGAGCTGTCCGACGGTAGCGGTGAGTTGCTCAGCCTCGTTCTGCAACGCCGTTACGAGGTCGAGGTTGGCTTCCAGCCTGGGCGAGTTGAACTCGGAGTTCCGTTTGCGCCAATCGCTCTTCGGCAGGGCAGCTACCCAGTCCGGGGTCACCTTGCCTGTCAGAAGCCCATTCTGCAAAGGACTGTAGCTCAAGACTCCTATACCATGCTCTACACAGTACGGCAGGTGCTCCTGCTCAACGCTGCGCTCAAGCATACTGTACGGCGGTTGCAGCACCGATACCGGGCGAATGGCCTGTACCTGCTCGAGCTGAGATCGCGAGAAATTCGATACCGCACCCAAGCGCACCTTGCCGGCGTCGATAAGCCGCCCAATCGCTTCCCAGGCCTCCTCGATACGCTCAGCCGGAACCGGCCAGTGAATGTGATAGATGTCGATGCAGTCAACCTTTAGTCTCCGCAAGCTCTCTTCGCACTCGGTTGTGACGCTTGCGGCAGTAAGCTCGTTGCGAACCCTGCTCGTACCCGGCTGCCATACCAGTCCACACTTGCTTGAGATCATCGGCCGCTCCGAGACCTCGGCAAGTGCTTTGCCGACTACTATCTCGGAGTGTCCCAAGCCGTACACCGGGGCGGTGTCGATCCAGTTGATGCCGGCATCGAGCGCCGCGTGTATCGTCTCAATCGAGTCGTTGTCTTGTTGGGGTCCCCAGCCGAAGGCGTAACCCGGCCCCCCGATGGCCCAGGCGCCCAGCCCGACCGCAGATAGCTCTAACCCTGTTGCTCCCAGTACTCGGTATTGCACGATCGCTCCTCCTTGTTTTGCCTGCAGAGTGTAGATTGCACTTTTCTAGTCGATCATGATAAGTACGATCAGGGAGGAGCGACAAGAGTGTCACAACCACACCGCTATCGAGATATCGCCTGGAGGATCGTCACCGGCTCACTCATTGGGATAGCTAACATCATTCCCGGGATAAGCGGCGGTACGATTGCGGTGGTAACCGGCATTTATGAACCGCTGCTCGGCAGCATCAGCGGGTTTTTTACCTCTAACGGCGGGTGGCGCACCAATCTGCGGTACCTGACTCCGGTCGCAGCTGGAATTCTCCTGGGCGCTTTGGTCTTCGCCCACCTCATCGGTGCGTTGTTGCAGTGGTTTCCCGAACAGACGATGTTTTTCTTTGTCGGGTTAATCCTCGGTAGTGTTCCGTTTCTCGCGAAAACCGCTGTCGGAACAAAACCCCACCCTCTGTGGCTGGCGCCGTTTTTTATAACCTTCGCAATAATGATAGTCATGGCAACCGCCGAGCGGCCGCCGGTGGGGGAGCCGCTGCGCGAGATTACGACCGCAACGCTCGCTCTCGTGTTCGGAAGCGGGGTGGTAAGCTCAATCGCGATGATAGTCCCGGGAGTTTCCGGCTCGTTTCTCCTGTTACTCATCGGGATGTACTCGACTTTTATCGCAGCAATCCGTGAGCTCAATATCGCGATGCTGGTGGTCTTCCTAACGGGTACCGGCGCCGGGATTATTGCGATGGCTAAGCTTGTTACCTACGTTCTGTCGCGCTTCCCGGCACCCTCGTACGCTGCCATTTTGGGACTGGTGCTCGGCTCGGTAGTCCCTTTGTGGCCGGGCATCCCCTCGCTCGGGGTGGCGGCGACCGGCACCGTCACAGCCGGAGTCGGATTCGTAGCCGCATACCGGCTAGGAGCGGGCAAGCGCGGCGATAGTTGACAGCCTAGCCGGGTTCCTGTAGTGTTTCATTCATCGACTTTCCAGTATCTGTGACGAGGAGGAGCTGTGGCGAAAGAAGAGGCCATTGAGGTCGAAGGTATTGTTAAGGAGTCCCTGCCGAACACCATGTTTCGCGTTGAGCTCAAGAACGGGCATACTATTCTCACTCACCTTTCGGGCAAAATGCGCAAGCATTATATCCGAATCGTGCCGGGAGACAAGGTTAAGGTAGCGCTGTCACCATACGACCTTACGCGCGGTCGCATCATCTATCGCGAGCGATAGCCTCGGACAATCGCCCACGTAGCCCCTGAACCACCGTCATCGCGCTTCGGCGTCCCAATTTCCCCAATTGACGCGTGCGCCTGCAGGAACTTTCGGACGAAATCGCCTAGCACCGCTTTCTCGGGAGAATGCTTGCCTTTCCCGTGAATCACCAGGATCTTGCGTTGACCGGCGCCACGCGCATTCTCGATAAAGGCGTCGAGTGCCTTAGACGCCTCTTCGACGGTGTGCCCGTGCAGGTCGAGCTCGGCCTCAACCGGCAGACGTCGAGCCGAGGGCTGTGCCGTGCGTTGCCCCTTGCCCGCTTGCGGATCGTCTTCCGCTTTGTCGAGTTGGGGCGGGTACATACTCAGCCAACGTTCCAACGCGCGCCTGCGGTCAGGCTCGTCCGCCGAGTAGCGGCCGCGCTTATTCTGGCGATCCTCCCACTGTCTGAGAACTCGTTCAAAATCCACCCGATCACTCCCGCGAGCTTCGTACCGGCGGCAGCTTGCCGATTGTGCCGATAACGGCATCGCCGCTGAGCCACCCCTCGACGCCGTATCCGGTGCGCACCAGCTGGAAATCGAGGTGCCGAACCAACACCTTCACCGCGGTTCCCGGCTCGAGTCGCAGCCATGCGTCTGCGCCGGGGTCGGGTATTCGGCGCAGCACACCCGACTCCGGACCCACAACCGCAACCGGCATCGACGAAGCGCGTGCGCTGTACACCGCAAACCCAATGGAGGCAGCGGTCAGCAGCACGCCAAAGACCACGATGATTACCACCGGTCCGGCGCGCAGGTGCTTGGACATTACCACTAAGATACATAGCAGATTCACCAGAACCAAGGCGCTAATCAAAAAAATGTCGGGATGCGGGAGTCTTGGAGGCTCGGGCTGCTGCTCAAGACCGAGCTCGGACTCAATACGGCTGAGCGCTTCGCCGATACCGGCGGCCGTAGGATTGGCGCGTAGGGCGCAGCGAAGCCGGTACAGAGCTTCAGGCGTCTCCCCCTGTTGATACAGCGCCAGTGCGGCGTTGTACAGCAGCCCCGGACTTTCAGGTCGCTGCAACAGCGCCGCCTCGAAACCGGCGGCCGCATCGGCATAACGCCCTTCGTTGTACGCTTCTAAGCCGCGCGCGACGGCATCCTCCGGGAAGGACTCGGATGCGGCGGCGGCGGCAAGTACTATAAGCGCCGGCGCTACCGCAAGCGCTCGCCCTGGGAGCACGCCGAGCACCCCCAACAACACGACGATAATGCCGGGAAGCAGCCACAGATAGGTACCCTGCCGGCGGTAGTAATTGGCCGGCTCAATCCGCCGAATCGTGTCGACGTCAAACGGCTGGAGTTCCTTATCGCCGCCCGGTGGCCCTCCCGCGGCGGTCTCGATCTCCGCGACCTCAAGCACAAGCGAAGGCGGAACAGTCCGGCGCGTTGTCCCTGTCCGCGGGTCAAACCAGACGAACTCCGGAGGCTGAATGCTGTGACGACCGGTAGAACGCGGTGTCACACGATAGGTCAGTTCGCGCCATCCCGCGTACCCGCGGGCGGCGGCTTCCAGCGCCTCTTTTTCCTCAAGCCGCGTAACCACTAAATCGTCGGACACTATCGCCGGAATCTGCAAAAACGGCAGGTTGCCTTCGCCGCTTACTCGCAACGCGACTACCGCCCCCTCGCCTCCGCTGATCTGATCACGATCGAGTGTCACGCTGTATTCGAAAGTCCCAACCGCATTACTCGTCCGCACCTCCTCAGGCAACTCTTGCAGCTCGAGTTCTTTAACCGGGGTTAATCGCTGAAAGCCTGCGGCATTGATTTCTGCCTGCGGTAACTCTACTGTACCGGCTGCATCCGCAAAAAACAGATAACGCGCAACCGGGATAGTGTAGAGCGTACGTTCTCCGATATCACGGCGCTCAATCTCTTCAGAAGCCTGAACCTCAACAAACTCGGCGTCAGCGGGCGACGGCACATTCAGCGACTCCGGAAAAACGTACTCGCGCGAATTCTCGATGAGCAAGGATATCGGGATGACTTCGTTACGATAGTGCTCATCACGCGGAACGCGCCACACGACGCTGTAGGGAACATCGCTGGAACTGCCGGGAACCGAGACTTCGATGAGCTGAGGGTCAGTCCGGAACGTATCGTGACCGGCCTTAATCTCGAACGACTCAAGCACCGCGCGCCCCGGCTGTGCCGCCTGCGCCTCGATGCGGATGCGCGCAGCGCGACCCATTGAACCAACACCGGGCAGTGAGAGTCCGGTCTCTATTACTGTGTTCGGGTCGGGTGCGATGAGCCCGGGCAGCTCGAGACCCAGAATCTCGATATCGCGCGAGTCCGCGGCGCTCGGAACAACGATCTCAAGTGTCAGCCGGTCGCCGGGGCTCGGGACAGCGTCCGAAAGCTCAACACTGAGCCGCTCAGTTTCGCTCTCGGCGCAGACTCTCCCCGTCGGCAGCAGCAGCATTACAGAGAACAATGTTACCAATAGAGCTCGACGTCTTCCGGTTCCGGGGTTTCGGTGGCAAACCACCTACCGTCCTCCCTTCGTCTGATGTACTCTAAGACACGACTGGTTTCCGCGCTCGGCTCGTGATCGGCACGGTGCTCGGCACGCTGCGTCTGATCCACGCCGGATCCGGCTTGAATGCGCCGAAATGCCAGCTCGAGATTCCGTTTCGCCGCAACGCTACTACTGTCGATGACAAGAGCTGCACGAAACTCCTCGTACGCCCGCTGGTATCGCCCCTGCTCGTAGTACAACAGCCCCCGATTGTAGCGAATACCAAACGCCAGCTCGTGCAGCTCAGCTTGCTCGGCTTCATCCCACAGCTCAAGCGCCGCCTCAGTCTCGCCGAGCGCATGATATACATTTGCAAGATTATACGATACATGCGCGCGATAATCCTCGCTCTCGATGGCTTCGAAGTAGCGCACAATCGCGTCTTGATACTGGCCCCGCCCGTAGGAGTAGTTCGCCTGAACAACCGACAGCTGCAGTATGCGCAGCTCACACCCGCCCAAAACAACGCCTACACCAAAGACAACTACGAGCCTTAAAACGATTCTCGCCATCTTACGATCCGTATTGCGTTTTCCAGCACCACGAACACCAATGCCAGCGCTAAGAACATACGATACCTCGGGACTTCCGCGAGCCGGAACCCGTCGCGATCACGCCGTTCGGTGTGATGCTTAAGACCCTCGCGCACACGGGCAAAAACATCACCTTCGGTAGCCATGACATGCTCGCCGTCGGTCAGCGCGGCCAGTCGCCGCATTGCACGTGGATTCGCGCGTGTGCGTACAGCCCGGCCGTCATGGGTTTCGGCAACGCCACCCCCGATCAACGGAATGCCGGCACCTTCCTCCAAACCGGTAGTAATGCTAAAGATCGGTATGCCCCGTGAAGCGGCCGTGCGTGCCGCGGCTGCCGGGTTTCCGGCATGATACTCGCCGTCGGAGATTAGTACAAGCGCTCGGTGGCGGGCCGAGTCGTCCGGAAACACCGCTAGGGCTGTGTCCACCGCGCGCTCCAGGTTGGTTCCCGGGGAGGTCAGCGTCTCCGGCGACAGCACGCCCAGCAACGACCGCACTGCGTGCGAATCTTCAGTCATCGGCAGAACCGGTACTGCCTGCCCCCCAAAAGCCACCACCGCAAAGCGCGAGTCGGGAAAGTCTTGTACAATGGACCGAATGATGTCTTTGCCCCGATCGAGTCTATTCGGCACCACATCTTCGGCCAGCATGCTCAGCGACACGTCGATCGCAAAGGCAATCTCTATCCCGCTGCGGTCTTCCTCGATCGGCCGCCGTCCCCAGTGAAACCCCGCAAGCCCGAGAATTACGAATACGAAAAACAACACCGTACAGACGCCGCGGAAGAAAGACTTCACGAGGTAAACGTTGGCTGACTCCCGGGACCACACTTCGGTACCGAGCCGAGCAAGATCGCGACGCCCGCGCTTGAATTTCCACACCAGCACACCCAGCACCCCAGCAACCACGATAAACAGCCAGAACATCTCGGGATGCGCTACCGTCATAGGACCTCCTTGAGCACGAGCGCACGCAGCATAAACTCCACTAACAGCAGCAATGCGCCGATGCCGGCTGCCTGCCGGTACAGGGGGTGGGTTTGCACCTCGACCCGTGTTCTGCGTTCAACCGTTTCGATTGTATCAATGGACTGCAGCACCGCGTCCAATGCGGCTGCACTGGAGGCGTGGAAGTAAGCTCCTCCGGTAATCTCGGCTAGTGTGCGCAACTGCTGTTCGTCGAACGCTTCAACCACCGTGCCGCGGTACATAACCCCGCTCTCGGGATCGACAAACTCAATCGGGGCTTCGCCCTCGCGCCCTACGCCGATGGCATAGATTCGAATTCCAAGGTCGGCCGCGATCTCCGCCGCGGTTTCCGGTGAGATCTCTCCGGCGTTGTTCTTACCGTCGGTCAACAGTATCATCACGCGTTCACCGGCGCCACCGGCGTCGAGGTGCAATGCGCCCACCGCCAAACCGAGGCCGATTGCAGTGCCG
>PWQX01000109.1 GCA_003556605.1 Spirochaetaceae bacterium | reverse complement strand
TCGCCCACTTCATCACCGATATCATCTTTGCCGTACCGCTGTTCTTATTTCCCAGTGCCTTTCTCGGGGCGCTTGGTTGGAGCGTTGTGGACCCCTTCGCAGCTCGGTTAGTGGCCGCCGCAAGACGCCCGACAACAACGATGAATATGTGATTCACGCTGTGCATTCAAGTCCGCATAAGGGCTGCAACGCACAACAAATGGTCATACACGGCACCATAGCATCGTGTGTCATGAGTATGGGCCGGTCAGGTGGTTGACCGCGAGGACACAACTAAACACTGTTTCGGTGTACAATTCCCGCATGAACTTTGAAGCACTTGTACAGCTACGCTCCAGCGTCCGAGCTTACGCCGACACCCCGGTGCCGGCAGAGGCAATCTCCCAATGTCTTGAGGCAGCACGCTTAGCACCGTCGGCTTGCAACGCCCAACCGTGGCACTATATCATCGTGAGCGACGATGATCGCCGCAAGGAGCTCGCGCGGACCGCCGTGCCGCCTGCGGGAGCCATAAACCGCTTTGTGGGTCAGGCGCCGGTGATCGTTGCTGTGGTGGCGGAGCGGCCTAACATCGCCTCACAGATTGGGGCGGCGCTGAAAAACAAGCCGTTCTACCTGATCGATATCGGAATATCTGCCGAGCACTTCTGTCTGCAGGCGGCTGAGCTGGGCTTGGGAACATGCATGATCGGCTGGTTTGACGAGAACAAGGCACGGCGCCTACTCAGCGTTCCAAAATCTCGTCGCCTGACTCTTCTAATCACCCTCGGCTATCCGGCAGCCGGATCGCTCGAACAGGTCTCCTCGGGTTCAAAACGGCGCAAAGCGCTTGACGCGATCGCCAGCGCTGAAGTATACCGGCAGCCCTGACCCGTTGCCCGGAGCCCCACAAAAGGCGCCGGCCTGCAGCGGCGAAGCTGCAATCCATGATGCGCTGCGTCAGGCCCGCTTGGCAGTTGCGTGCGCCGTTAATCTGCCGGCGCACAACAGCGAACGCCGAGCCTATGTGGTTCGGATGCCCGCTACACCCCGCTTGCAGGGACTGTTTTGTGCTTCCAGGGGATTGCTTTACTTCTTGTTCACCTCGAAAACACCAACCAGGCCGTGTGCGCAGCCCTGCCCCTGCTGCAGCCGGCTAACCAGGTACCTGAGCGCGTAGCCCAGCTGCGGTTCGATCACATTCTCGCGCGGCAGACCGGTATTCAGCCAGCCCACACCCTCGACTACCTGCAGCATCCGCTCCATCATCTCTCTGAGATCCGCAGGGTACGACGCGGGGACCGCGAGGTGCGCGCTCTTAAAGCTGGCCGCATCGCGATCGTACGTCTCCATCAGAGTCTGAGTGTAGTTTACCAGAGTGTTCCAGCACATTTGCAGATGTTCGAAGTAGCCGTTGATGAACTCAAAACCGGCTTTGGGCGCGTAGTTCACGATCAGGGTGCTGAGGTTGGTGCGCACGTTGGGCTCGTGCAGAGAGTTGACGGCCTCCCTGAGAGGCTGGGCGTACGGATTGTATTCGCCCGTGTCCATGTGCCTCCCGGTGAACACGGAGCGGTCGAAGAACTTCACTGGCTTGATCTCGACTCCGGCTTTCTTACCGGCAGCCGAAACGATGGCAGCGATCTCCTGCCTGCTCATAAGCCTAAGCTGCAAGTGCTGCAGCTCATCCCGTCTCTGCTCCCGCTCCTCCTTGCTGTAGATGTAAGAGACGATGTAGTCCATGTTTCGGTTTTCGTTGAGATCGTTGGTCCATAGGCTTTGCCACTCGTATGAATAACGGCCCAACCAGTCGCCGATGATCAGACAGTAGTCCTGACAGGTTCCGGCGATGTCCGCCAGTAGTTGGACCAGGGTTTCGTCTTCGTTATGGTGGGAGAACGTACCGTACGAGGTGAAGTACAGGTCGTAGGGCTTCTCGTCCTTTTTCAGCGAAAGGCCCTTGGTGAAATCTCCCTGTTCAAAGATGACCTTAGGATTATCACTGTAGATTGACTCGGCCTGTTCGAGAAGGTCGCCGGAAAGGTCCACGCCTTTGTAGCACCCTACTTTATCGGCGGACAGCAGATCCACCTTTGACTCGTGCAGACCCGCGTCCCGATGCCGGATACCCATAAGCAGCTCGTAGCCGTCGGCGCTGCCGCATCCAAAGTCCATGATCCGCAGCCGTCTCATCGACTGTTGGCAACGATCAAGCAGAGCGCTCACGTACGGGCAGATGAAATGCCGGGTGACCTCGTCCTCCCAGTGCTTGCGGACGTTGTCGTACTTCCCCACCAGACCGGACCGCTTGGCGTACAAACCGCTCTTCACCGCCTCGCTGTATGCCTCCATCTGTACGTCCTGCGATGTCAGGCTCATGATGCCCTCCTGCCTGCGTGCAGAGTCTGCTGCAGTATTCCCGGTACCTCAGCGGTAATCCGGTCCAGCGTTTCCTTGGGCAGGGGCTTTCGCGGAACATCCATGATCTCCCGGTGGCGGCGGTGAGCCGCCAGCAGAGCCCCTCCCTGCTCATCCTCGAGCGGATAACGCACGTAGACCCTCTCTTTGGTGGGCAGAGGCAGGTGGTAGATGTAGGTCTTGTGGTCGGTTTGCATAACTTCACGTATCGTTGCTATCAACTGCTGCCTGCTCTCCGGGGTGATGTCCGGAGGAGCAAGATTGTACTTGATTATGCCGATATGCGCGTCATCCAGCACCGCTTGCTCCGGGCTGAAGATGTTGGTGCGCTCCAACAGACCGAAGGCGTAGTGGACGTACTGGGCGCCGGTCCAGGGAATGTAGGCGTGCGTGAGCATTTTTTCGGCGGTGGCCTGAATCCCCGGGCTGCTAACGTCGCCCACACCCGCGGTGGAGTAACACGGGAGGCCGTAGAACCGCGCCAGTTGCGCGGCGTCGTGATGATAGTGATTGAACTCGGGCGCGCCGTACATGTCGTTCAGGTTGTCCAGCCGGGTGCGTACCGGTACGCTACCGTACAGCACCGGCGAACCGGGAGCGACAAGCTGGTTCAGAGCCAGCCCCGCAAGGATTTCCGCATTGATCTGGGAAACCATGCCGAACTCATCGAAAGGAGCTGTGGCACCGCCCATGGGTGAGCTGGAAATTACCAAAGGAGCGCGATAGCGGGAGATGGCAATCACCTTGGCGGCGGTATCGTCGACCATCTGCAAAGGACTCTTTACCACACAGGCAATGAACGACAGAACCGGGTTCTCGCTGAACTCGCTTTCTCCCCCCGCGATGATCCGGCCCATTCGGATCACGTGCTCCAGGGCATTGAGATCGGTGAGGCCTGCCTGCACGTGTTTGGTGATGTTGTTGAGGCTGGCCAGGAACTTGTTGACGTCCTTGTTCCCGGTATTGATCTGCTCATCCTGGATATTAACGCAGCGTATGAACGCGTCCAGGTTCTCTAGATTGTCCGCTAGGTGCGCGGCACGGCACAGGTAGTCGATGGATCCGTTCCGGCGCTTGTACACCGGTCGGTCTCCCTCAAACCCGATATCCAACCAGACATTGCATTCCGAGCCGCTCGCGAATCTGACCCTCGGTTCCGCGGCATCCAGGATCAGGCGGTTGTCGGGGCTGCGGGCACCCAGCACGATGCGGGAAGGCGCACTGGCCACAGTTGTGTCCACCAGAGACGATGGAATACGCAGCCGCACGCAATCGTTGAGCTCCTCAACGCGCGCTCCTCCGTTCTTGAATATCTCGGCCGCTTCGCGGTTGTAGCACAGGATACCCGGATCCTCCAGGATTTCCCGGGATATTCCGTCTATCAGCCGGACTTGCTTTTCATTCAGGCGTTCCTGCGGAACAACCAAGACCCCTTCGCGTTGCTTTGGTTCCATCGTAGTCGGCCCTCCGTTTTACTCCCTGTGTTTTCGGTGCCGCCGGCGGCGAGGTCAGCTGCCGGGGATTACGATCTCGGGAAATTGTTCGAGGATACGCTCCCTGACCTCCGGATCTATCAGCGAACCGGCTTCCTGCCGCCGAACCCGCTCGACAAAGCTCCGCGCGGCCCGCGCAGCCGGGACTCTGCCGGGCACTTCCCGCTTCTCCCGGCTGCTGATCACCGGCAAATAGAACTCCCGCCGCATATACTCTATGGTGTGGTCTGCGTCCAGGAAATGCGCTCCGGGTCCCCGTTCGATCATCAGATCGGCAGCCAAGGTGTCATCCGTAACTTCAATGCCCCGCAGCACCCGCTGGCACATACCCAGAATCTCGTTGTCCATGACCAGCTTGTCGTAGGACACGGTGAGGTCCGCCTCCATCAACCCGGCGATGTCGTGAATATAGTTGGCTCCGCTCATAGCCACCAGAAGGCTGGACATGGCGCTCTCGTAGGCGGCCTGGATATCCACCTCCACGGCATCGCTTGTTCCTCCGGTAGAGTACAGCGGGATCTCGAAGTACTGGGCAAGCTGACTCACTGCCGCGTTGATCATCGCCCGTTCGATGGCTCCGCCCACATGATCCATGGTTTGCAGATTGGTAATGGACCCTACGCTTCCGCAGATCCCCGGAGCCCCTTTCCTGACGCTCTGTACCAGCGTGATGCCTCCCAACGTCTCGGCGATATGGGTAAGCACGTTGCCGGCCAGGGTTATCGGAGAGGTAGTGCCGCAAATGGGCTCAGTGGGTACCACTACGGGCAACCCTTTTTCGGCCAGATAACAGGTCATCTCTCCGTACTGATCGTCGATCTTAAAGGGGCTGATGATCAGGGTGATGAACGAGACAAAAGGCCGTCCGGCCAGAGCCCGCGCACCACCGGCCAGCTCCTCGGCCATCTCCACCGCTCGGCGACATCCTGCCAGGGAGTACAGACCTCCCATCACGTGTTTGGCAGTGTTGTCCAGTGAGTGAAAGAATCTATTTACGTCGATGTGGTCCCGGGACTGTATCTCATTCGGGAACACATTGATCGTGAACAGGTGGATATTCTCCAACTGTTCCACCATGCGGGCATTGAGGATCACGTCCTCGATCGTCGAAGGACGCCGTTCGCCGGTTTCCGGGTCCAGCACATAGATCGCGGTACCGCCGGTACCGTAGTGCACCCGATTCTTCTCCAGAACCACGTCGTACCCGGGCTTTCGGGCGTGTAGTGTAATCGACGATGGGTTGGAAGATACCGCATCTTCGACCAGAGCGCGAGGAAAACGCACCACACCTGTGGATTCATCCACTCGGGCACCTGCCTGACGTAACGCCGCGCGGCCGGTTCGCGAATGCACCAGCATGCCGCCTTTCTCGAGGATTCTCAGCGCTTCGCCGGCAATCTTCTGCACCTGTCTGTCCGTCAGCGGCCGGTATAGGTCGCTCTGATACACTTGTGCATGCTGTCCGCTCACGTCCCGCTCCTTTGCCGCCGTCTCGACGACATCCCTCCGAATCGCGTCAAAGGGCTATCCACTGACCGACGGTATCAACCGCCTTGCCGTGCCCGAATCGCCCGGTGAACAGTCGAAAGTAATACAACTCTTCTTTGCTGCGGAGGAAGGGAAACTCCCGCCGCGCTTCGTCCATCTCGCGGTCGCTTAAGCGGTCCTCGAAGTACGCGGCCAGGCTATCAGCAGAACCCGCTCCTTGAGAAAACTCCTGCTTGATCCGCGTTGTGATGGCCGGTGGCAGCATGGCCTCGTAAGCCTTCCTAAAGATCCACTTCTCTATCTTGGTGTCCCCTTCGGCGCGCAGCTTGTACTCCGCCGGGATATTCATCACATAGCGAAGCAGGGCCCCCGAGATGAGGGGCGTGACTACCCTCACGGAGTTGGCCTGATTCATGCGGTCCAAACGCAGCGCCGCATTGTTATGCAAGAAGCCAAGGCACTCCATCTGCCGCCTGAACAGCTGGTGTTCGGGGAACTGCTTCAGGTACAGATAGCCGCAGAACACCTCATCGCCGCCCTCCCCGGAGAGCAGCACCTCAAAGCCTCGGCTCCGAGCGTGCTTGCTGACCAGGAAGTTGACGGCTGCGCTACGGACCAGCGATGGATCGTAGGATTCCAGATAGTAAACCACCTCGGGCAAGACGGCCGTCAGGTCATCAACGCCGATGATCAGCTCTTCGTGGTCGGTACGCAGATGCCTCGCCACCATGCGGGCGTTGGTGATGTCTGTGCTCTCACCCACCCCGATGGAGAAGGTGTTGAGCCGGGCGCCGGGGCCGCGCAGCTTCCGTAACCGCCACGCAGCGAGCGCGCAGATTACGCTGCTGTCCATACCCCCGCTAAGTAATCCGGCGGTGGATACGCCGAAGTCCACCCGGTTACGCACACTGTCAAAAATGTGACCTCTGATCACCCGTACCATCTCATCGACATCGTCTTCCATCGGTCCGGGAGGTGAGGCCGGAAGCTCGTCGTAGCGGGTTAAAACTCCCGACTCGTCCATGAAGTGGCCGGGCGGAAACTCATACAGCTCTTCGAGGGCAGGAGCCAGGCACTTCAGCTCGGAGGCCAGGTACTGAACGCCGCTTTTCTTTCCGTGGAACAGTGTCTTAATGCCCAGCAGATCGCGAGCCGCCAACCAGTGCTCCCCGTCGTGGATGACGAAGGCGAAGATCGCGTCTTTTAGGTAGCTGAACATCTGGGGTCCGTGGCGCCGGTACAAAACCAGGAGAGTCCGCTCCTCCAGGAAGGGCCCCGGCGGCACCCCTTCGCCCGCGGCCAGGCTGTCTATGTTACCGATCTGTCCGTCGTAGCAGATGCAAGCCCGCCGTTCGTCGGACAGCGGAACCTCCGAGTCCTGAGGAGCGTTCCCAGTGTCCGCCCGTAGATAGTTCTGCGCCAACACGGCCGCCGGCTGCTCCCGCAGACCCTCCAGCCAGGAGCCACGGTGACGGATAGACGCCAGCATCCCTTCTATCTGCTCGCTGGAGGGAGCGCCGAAGGAGGAGGACAGACCAAAGGCCGCCACAAATCCGCTCATAGGTATAGTTCTCTTCCTCTTACGCCGCGCATGTCAGCCGGTAAACCCCGTACCACCAGCCGAACGTATACTCTACACTACCCTGTCCTGCCCCAATTAGGAAAGACCTGTCACCGCCTTTATTGATTGTAGAACGTTGTTTCGCGAATCCTGTTCACGGCGGAGCTACTCATACAGCACCGCAGGTCAGTGCGGCGCTGTGTAGGGCTTCCGGGTGGCCGCATCTATCGAAAACATAGTTCGCGCGAGCGACGAGTGTCTGGTAGCCGTTGCGCTACTCAGCTCGCGTCCCGCGAATAGCTGTGAAGCGCAGTCGGCATCACGCATTAGAGACTGCCAGTTGTACCGCTTGTCCGGTAGGCAAAGGAGGCC
>PWQX01000282.1 GCA_003556605.1 Spirochaetaceae bacterium | reverse complement strand
GAATGCCACGCCAAGAAAACCACCGGTAAGCCGTGTGCGAGAAATCCGCACGCACGGTTTGAAAGGAGGCGCTGGAAACGGACCGCTTCACGCGGCACCGCGCCAGTGATCGACCAATGACGTTATGATTGGGCCGAAGCTTGTGGCGCGGCGGTTCTATATCACGGCGTTTTGCAGGAGCTTTCGTGCGAGCCAACGATGACACCACGGCAATTGAGGTAAACGGACTTGTCAAACACTATGGTGAGGTGCAGGCCGTAGCCGGCGTTGACTTTTCGGTGCGGCAGGGTGAGCTGTTCGGGTTTCTCGGCCCCAACGGCGCCGGCAAGACGACGACCATCAACATGCTCACCGGCTTAGCGCGCGCTGCCGCCGGAAGCATCACCATCGCGGGAATAGACTGCTCGCGCAATCCCAAAGCGGCCCAGCATCTCATGGGCATTGTGCCCGATGAGAGTAACCTCTATCCCGAGCTAACGGGATTTGAAAACCTGTCGTTCTGCGGCGCTCTGTACGGGATGCCCAAGCGGAAACGCGAAATGCGAGCGCGTGAGTTACTCACGCGCTTCGACCTGACCGAAGCAGCTGAGCGCAGATTCGGCGGCTACTCCAAGGGGATGAAGCGCAAGCTCACGATCGCAGCGGGTATCATTCACTCGCCCGCCGTCCTTTTTCTCGACGAGCCGACTTCAGGGATCGACGTGGCGAGCGCACGGCAGATCCGCAAGCTTATCGCCGAGCTCAATGCTGACGGCACAACGGTTTTTCTCACTACGCACTACATTGAAGAGGCCGAGCGTCTATGCGGCCGTATTGCGTTCATCGTAGGCGGCCGAATCGTAAGGACCGATACCGTTGAGGGGCTCATGCGGCAGACCACCGGTCGTCACGTGGTGCAGTTCTCGGTTGCCGACAGTGGTGAGGCTGACAGAATCGGCAACACTAATGAGCGTCTGGTTTCCAGTGCTTCGCTGTGCGAGGAGCTTTCGGCCGCATTTCCGGACCTGGAGTGTAACGTGGTTTCGCCAGGCAGTATACGCATAGAGTCGGCGTGTCCGGTACGGGTCGGGCAGTTGGTCCGGTTCTTGGAAGACCGCGATACTGAGGTTCTAGAGGCTCGTAAGATGCGCCCGTCGCTCGAGGAGGTGTTCGTGCGCGTTACCGGGATCGAATCGTCAGCGATGCAGCAAGAGCAAAGTGGGCCTGCAAGCGCGCCTTCGTCGGCGAGCCGCAAAAGCGGTGCACAGGGGGGACGCGCGTGAAAGCTCGGATCGCGTTCTTCAGTATTCTGCTCAAAGACATGAGGGCGTACTATCTCAAACCCCCGAATATCAGCTGGGGCTTGATCTTTCCGCTTGCTTGGACCGGGATGTTTTTCGTGCGCTCCGGCGAAGGGCTCGACAGCATTCCGGCGCTTTTGCCTGGGCTGATGGCGGTTTCGGTTTTGTTCGGCACCACCAGTATGCTCGCAGTTACCGTGACCTTTGAAAAAAAGGGTAGATCTTTCGAACGCTTGTTGCTTGCACCGATATCGCTGGAACTTTTGATGCTCGCTAAAACCACCGGCGCGATCGTGTTTGGCGTTGCAAACGCGTTTGTCCCGGTCGTCATGGCGGCCTTTTTGACAGACCTTTCGGGCGTGAACTGGGGCATGCTTGTGCCGGCGATTCTCTTGGTTGCGGTGAGCTCGACCTTTTTGGGGTTGTTCATCGCGGTCTCGGTCAAAGAGGTATTCGAGGCGCAGACCTTCTCTAATTTCTTTCGATTTCCCATGTTGTTTCTCTGCGGGTTGTTTTTCCCGATCACGTTGCTCCCGCTGTGGCTGCAACCGGTCTCGTACGCCCTACCGCTGACCTACGGCGCGGACCTTCTGCATGCTTCGGTCCGGGGAGCCGGCACGATACCGGCAGCGTTGAACTTCGTGGTCCTTGGGGCCTTCTGCGTACTGCTCTTCGTAGTGAGCCTGCACAGTATCCGGCGGAAATGGATTCTATAAGCCGCTTACGCGGTTCAGCGGGGGGCCTAACGCTCACCACCTTCGGGTGTCAAAAACAGCGAGCCGAATTGGATCGAGATTACGTTCTCAAGTGAGGTAGCCGGCGTCAGGACTGTGAGCAGTCTCTCGGCTGGGTGGTACTCCAGCGCGAGGGCAAGAGCATGTACGAACTGCCCTGCGCCGCAGAGCGCACAGAGCCGATTGGTATATGACGGCGCTCGAAGAAAGTTGGGAATTTGCCCGTAAACCCCCACGCGCTGGAGGCTGATGCGTTTGAGCGCGGCGGGCGCGAAATACGCGGCGAAGCGCCGTTTGCGGTATTCACGCCGAAACTCGGGAGTCTTAGTTTTCACCTCCGGCGAGACCGGAAGCCCTACGGTGTGCATCGCCCGCTCGTACCGGAAGGTACGAAGGATCGTCGCCACCGCCGCACTTCTACCCAGTCCGATCACCACGGTTGGACGGATACAGTCGATCACGTTAATCTGAAACTCAACCGCGACCGGGCCTTCCACAAAGCCCGATGAATCTATCACTGTCCGCTGGCTCTCGGCTGCGTCTTTGAGCCTCCGGATCCCGGTCAGAGCCGGCAGGAGGTGGCCGGCCGGGCTCGTGGCGCCGACAAAGCGTTCGAGTTGCTGTGACGGCGCGTGTTCGGCAGCTTGTTCACTCAGCGCAACGGTGGCGGGCGCTCCAAACGATGCTTGACCGCAATCGCCGTCGAGGTAGCCCGCCGAGCCTTTCCCAAGCCAGTGTCGATACAAGGCGTTACAGATGGTTGATTTGCCGGTGTCCACCGGACCTAGCACATAAGCGCAGCCTCCTTTCGGGAGCTCGAGCAGATATTTGGGAAGATCCGGTGCCATCGACAAACAATTACACGCGTTTCACCTCGACGATGAGCTCGCTCATCATGGTATGCCCGACAATGGGTTCTGACCGATATGCGGTAATATCGTGCGGATTGAAACCGCCGAGCTTCTCGGAGAGCTCAAAGTAGGGGGTGCGATTGCCATAAGCGCCCGGGGCGAATGCCATGTCGGGATGAATACGCTCGGTAACCTTGACGCGTGCTTCGCCGCTGCGCCCGTCCGGTGCGGTAAAGCGCACGTAGTCGCCGTCGGAGATTCCAAGGTTGGCGGCGCGTTCGGCGTTCAGCCACACCCGGTTCGTATCGTAGTCCTTGGTAACCTGAGCCAACATCGGGATGTTCGCGGTGGCGCAGTGCGAGTGATACGCCTGCTTGCCGTGTACCACCCGGAACTCGTTTTCGCGTAGCTGCAAGCCGGTCTCGGGTGGATACCACTCGGCCACACCGTTGAACCCTTCATCGGCAAAGCGTTGGCTGTAGAACTCGAACTTCCCGGATGGGGTATTGAGCTCCGGAACACCTTCAGGCTGGTCAACCGAGACCTCAATGCTTCCGGCCTCCCTGAGATCGGCAAGTGAGAAAGGTTGACCGGACAGCAGCGCCTCATTCAGCTCATCGAGCGTGAAATCAAAGTAGCGCCCAACACCCATCTTGTTAGCGAGCAGCGTAATGATCTCGTCGAAGCTCTTGGTCTCGGGGTGTACTTTCTCTATCGCTTTCGTCCGCATGCATATGCTTGGACCGGTCGCTTCGATCACCTCTTCACGTTCCGCGAATGAC
Organism: Spirochaetaceae bacterium; assembly: GCA_003556605.1. GTDB lineage: Bacteria > Spirochaetota > Spirochaetia > DSM-27196 > SLAA01 > B1Sed10-166. Next base: position 21,276 of record PWQX01000282.1, on the reverse strand, counting down.
GGCTCGGGCAGGATGTAGTCGGCTTCCAGTGCCGTCTCGGTCATGTGCGTCTCGATGACCACAAGGAGGTCGAGGGAACGGTATCCGGCCAACATGTGATCATAATCCGGGATGGTTCGCAACGGATTGTGATGGCGGATGATCCCGGCTTTCACCAGCCCCTTCTGTGCTTTCTCCATACTCAAATGCGGAAGGCCGTGACCGGTTGCCAGCGGGTAGTCGGTACCGACACCGTCGCCGCGGGGCCCGGTCGGGGTCTCGGGAGCTTGGAAAGGAAGCGACGCTAGACTTGCTCCTCTCGATATGCGGATACCACCGCGCTTGTTGAGGTTACCGAGCAAAGCGTTAACGTAGGCTACCGCCCGAGCGGTGTCGGTGCTGTTGGCGTATGCTGCGCCGAAGGCGCCTTTCCAACCGGTATCGACCGCGGCGGCCGGCGCCGCAGCGGCTAGTCCCCGTGCTATCGACCGGATTCGGTCTGCCGGAATTGTCGTCAGCTCCTCAGCCCATTCGGGAGTGTACTGTGGTAGCACCCGCTCAAAACGATGGAAGCCAATCGTATGGGTGTTGATGAACTCCTTGTCATAGAGATCTTCAGTCACCAACACGTTCGCGATTGCTAGTAACAGCGCCATATCGGTCCCGGGGCGAATCGGCACCCATTCGGCGATGGCGGCGCTTTCGTTTAGGCGCGGGTCTACACAGACCACGGTAGCCCCGCGCGCGATAGCCTCGCCGAACGCCAAGGCCGTGCTGGTTCGGATCCCTTCGCCCATGTTGCGTCCGATGAAGAGCAAGTAGTCGCTGTTCGCCCAGTCGGCGTTATAGCTACTGCCGAAGGTGTGCGCCAGGCCCAGAACCCGCGCGGTGTTACAGGCCGCGTTATGAGTTTGGATTGTGTTTACCCCAAGCGCGTGCATGAAGCGGTTTCCGTACACCACGCCGCTGCGCCGGGGGTTGTGCCCGTAAAAGACCGCCTGCGGTCCGTGTTGGTCCAAAACACGCTTGAGCCTTTCGGCAATCTCGTCGGTGGCCTGCTCCCAGCTGATTTGCTCGAACTCTTGTTCTCCCACTCGTTTCAGCGGTGTTTTTGCGCGCGCGGGGTCATAGATCCAGTACAGACCGCCGTGGGCGCGCGGACAGAGCTTGCCGCGACTGCGCGAATGGTCGGGATGCCCGGTAACTTTCCAGGGCCGGCCGTTCTTTACGTGAATATACATCCCGCAGTGGCTTGAACACACGTTACAGAGTGATCCCTTCAGTTCTACCGGAGCTTCCTCAACGACCTGCGCCCAGGCCCGCATATCGATTGTGGTCATCGCCGCGACGGCCACCGCCGCCCCTGCAGTACTCCTAAAAAACGTTCTTCTATCCATTGCCATAGCTTGCCCCCTAAACCAAGTGCGGGTAATCGGCCGGCGGCGTGCGCAACACCAGCAACAGGCCCAAGCCACCCTGCTCGTCAATGCCGTATACGTTCGCGCCGGGACTAGTGGCCCGCAACTTGGCCACGCGCTCCTCGGCTTTTGCGCGCATCTCATCCCAGGTGCCATACTGAACGGCCCCCGTAATGCAGTTCGTAGCACACGCAGGTGCGATGCCGGCGGCGATTAAGTGCCGGCATCCGTTGCACTTGTACATCTTGGGCTTCCCGGTCCCCGCCTCTTCCGATATGACCGGAACCTCAAAGGGACACACATGCAAACATACTCCGCAGCCGATGCAGGTCTCGAAGTCGGTATGTGTAAAGCCCTCGGCCCCCTTTTCCAGTGCGTTAACCGGGCAAACCCCAATGCACGGAGCTTCCTCGCAGTGCATGCAACTGTGGCGGTTCAACAGTCGCTTTACGTTCGGGAACCTACCGGTCTCGATATAATCGAACCGAATGTACTTCTCGGTCACCGGTAGCTTGTTCTCGTTCTGGCAGGCTAACCTGCACGAGTGGCAGTTGACACACAAGCTGTTGTCCATCAACATCGCCATGCGGTTGGTCGCCGGGTTCTGCCCGTTTTCGGAAGTGCCCTCGAGATTGGGCGAAACGGTCTGAGCCGCTGCTGTTCCGGTGACCAGCGCTGTCGCTGCGCCGGCAAACCCGGAAGCCTTGAGAAACTGTCGTCGCGATACGCGCCCCATCTGCCTCCTCCCTGTTGTTGGAGTGATCAAAGCCGGAATAGTGTAGTGTACGGCAGAATCTTAGCACGGGACATAACCCAGCTAATTCCTACTTAAATTACCTACAGTATCGATATAATATACCTCTATGTTCAGGTGTGCAACGGGAATTTTCATTTTTTGTGCGACTCCCCGCGTACAGCAGCGCGGGCGGTCTGAGATGGCGAATTGCTGTGCTATAATCGCTCGTCATGATGAAGCCGAGGTCCCGGATTGCGCGCTCTCCAGCGGCGCTTGTCTTGGTTGCCGCGATTGCGGCGCTCGGTTCGTGCGCCGGATTCGAGGGGCTGATGCAGCGGCCCGCGCGTCCCGAGGCGAGGATCACCGCAGCCGAGATCACCGATCTCTCGTTTGATGCGGTTGAGCTTACCGCGACGGTGCGCGTCGACAACCCGAACCCCTTTGGGGTTTCGGTCGCCGGTATTCGCTACGCGCTGGATATCGCTGCCGCGCGCCCGCTTTCGGGCGTTTCTGATCGGAATATCGAGATCCCGGCCGAAGACTCAAGCTCGCTTGAGCTGCCGCTTCGGGTTGCGTATGTCGAGCTCTACGAGATGGTTTCGGCCTTGGCGGGCCAAAATGAGATTGGCTACGGGCTTGAGCTAATTCCGGTGGTGGAGGTGCCGGTAGTCGGTCGGGTTGAGCTACCGCTTCAGACCGACGGAACCATTCCGCTGCTGCGACTGCCGCAGGTTGCCTTCGGCGGCATCGAGCTGCGAAGCCTCGGTCCCATCAATGCCGAGCTTGCGGTTTTACTCGAAATCGATAACCCCAACTCAGTGGCGTTACTGGTGCAGAGCCTGCCGTATACGCTCGAGGTTGACGGGCGGCCGATACTCTCGGGCAACCTTGACGATGCGGGCGCGCTTCAGGCCGGCGGCAACACCCGCCGTACGCTGACGGCGAGTGTAGGGCTGCTCGATGTAGGCCGCACAATGTGGGCGGCAATCGTCGACGGCGGCCGGCTGCCCTATCGGCTCGAGGGCTCGTTCACCTTTGGAGTTGACCTGCCGTTTGTGGAGTCTACCACAGTGCCGTTTTTGTTTGCCGGTGAACAGCTTCTCCAACCGGGATTAGGGCCTAACAGTCAACGACGCACGTTATGGCTTGCGGTCGAACCCCTTGAGCTGGTCCGCCAGATGACAACAAAACGCGGCGACTGTGGCGCCTGAACGCATGAGGCTTATTCGGTCCTCGATCGATGCTACTCCGCCGGGGACCCTTATTCCCACCTCGGGACCGGCGATCTCACAGATCAGCTCAATGGTGTGGTTAGTCGCTCGTCCCGGGCCGAATCGAATAACGCGGGCCACGAGATTTCTTACTTCTTCGTCGGTAGCATTCCACATAAGCTCTCTTACTCCTTGGGGCGCGGATTTGAGCCGGTAATGCTTAGGCGAGCAGATGGCGACCCGGAATCGGGGTGACTCATCGAAGTGCGGCCGTTACACCGCGGGTAGCGCGACCCCGTCACCGCGCGGATCTGCGCCCCCCCAGAGTGTACCGTCGGGCGTTCGAGTAATGATCGCGCCGAGCCCAAAAGCCGCGCGTTCGCTTCCGCCGATGATGCGCACGCGGTGACCCTTTGCTTGTAGCCCCGCCACGACCTCGCTACCCAGGGAGTCCTCCAGGAGCACCTCTCCGTCGGGCTCACCCTCGCTAAGCTGAAAGCGTGGGCGGTCGAGCGCCGCTTGCGGGTCGAGGTCGTCGCGCAGCATAGCGACTGCAGTCTGCAGATGGCCTTGCGGCTGCATCATCCCGCCCATCACGCCAAAGGCCGTAATGCCTCCGCCGCCGGCGGTTATCATGCCGGGTATAATGGTGTGATAGGGGCGTTTGCGCGGTGCAAGCGTATTCCTATGTCCCTGCTCAAGCACGAATCCCTGACCGCGGTTTTGCAGTGCGAACCCACAGCCTCGGGGGACGATGCCTGTCCCGAAGCCCACGAAGTTGCTGTTGATAAAAGAGCAGACATTGCCGTAGCGGTCGGCGGTACAGAAGTAGACGGTGTCGTCACCCGCTTTGCCCGGCGCCGGTGAGGGAAACTGCTCAATCCGGTGACCCGTCCGGATCAGCGCGGCGCGTTCGGCGAGTTGGTACTGCGCAAGCAATTCCGATATCGGAACGGGCGCAGTTTCAGGGTCCGCGACATACTCGGCGGCGGCGGCGAAGCCGAAGCGCATCGCCTCGATCATGGTATGGTAGTCGGCAACTGGAAGGGCGTGGGTGCTGTGAACGCGGCCGCCGCTGATCGCCTCGTACTCACGAAAGACACCCAGTGCTACCAGCGCGGCGAGCCCTTGGCCGTTCGGCGGACACTCCCAGACGGTGGCGCCCTGATATTCGATCCCAATCGGCTCCACCGCGCGCGTCTCGTGATTCGCGAGGTCCGCCATGCTCAGCAGCCCCCCAGCGGTGCGCACAGCCTCGACGATGCGCTCGGCGATATCACCACGGTAGAAGGCATCGGCCCCGTGTTCTGCGAACTGCCGGAGACTCCACGCGAGCGTCGGCAACTGCAATACCTCGCCGGGATGTGGGCCGCGCCCGGTGTTTCGGCTTTCGCTATCGGATGCTGCGCTGCTATCCGCGGCCCCGGAGGCGGGCGGGAGTCCGGCCATCAACTCGTAGCCGTACTGCTGTCGACAGAGCTGTCGCTTGACCCCACGGTGCCACCACCCGGCGGTGAGCGGCGCTACCGGGAATCCGTTGGTTGCAAGTGCTATCGCCGGCGCCACTACCTGAGCCCTCGACAACACGCCGAAACGCTCGAGCAGCGCCTGCCACGCAGCCGGCGCGCCGGGCACAGTAACGGTATGGGCATGAAAGCGGGGCAGACGCAGCCTGCCTTCAAAGCAGCCATGACCTTTATCACCGTGATTCGGTGTCTCCTCGCGCGCGTTGAGAGCGGTTTCGCGCGCAATTTCAAGCGTCAGCGCAGCGGGGCTGCAACCCGAGCCGTTGGCGCCGTAGATACGTCCGGCTCCCGCGTCGTAGTACAGCCAGAACACGTCGCCGCCGAGCCCGGTGGAGCAGGCCTGGGTGACCTGCAGCGCAGCGGCTACCGCCACCGCCGCATCAGCGGCGGTACCGCCGCCGTCGAGGATGCGCACTCCGGCAGCAGTAGCCAGCGGCTGGCTCGAGGCGACCATGCCGCCGCGCCCGACAGCTGGTGAGCGTCGCGAGTGAAAGTGTTCATTAGAAACAACTCGCACAGGAGTCCCCCGGGTTCCTAAGCTTCCGCTGGGTCGCGCAGAAAAATTGAGGCGTCACCCGCGTTCACCGACAGCTTTTCGTCTTTCATAATTACGAGCCCTTCGAGGCAGCGAGCGAACTCCGGTGCCGGTGAAAGATCGAGAAGCTCCCGGAGTGTGGCGCTGTCGTGGTAGCTGGTGTACTTCGGTAATCGAATCAAACGCAAAACTGGATCCGTGAAGCGCGGCTTCAAGCTTGATCGTGATCCTCCTTCTTTGACACGCTGTGCACCTGCTCTGGAGTGCTCCGCTATCATACACCGTATCGTGACAACCATGGGAAACAAAGTGGCAAACTACGGGTATGACTAACCGGAGCAGCGGTGTCTGCAAGCTTGCGGTACCGTTGCCGGCTTCGTTTGAGTTGTGCGGCAGGGCTACAGCTTCCTGATGCTTATGCGGTTTCGTCCGTTCAGCTTTGCTTCGTACAACGCGTCGTCGGCCGCCTCAATCAACTCCTGTACCGAAGAGTCTCTCGACGGCAGTATTGATGCAGCCCCCACACTTGCCGTGATCTGTGAAGCGACTGTTGAGAACTCGTGTTTGATCTGTAATGCCTCGACTGTAATCCTCGCGTTTTCAGCGCTTCGTTCGAGTTGCTCGGCAGTCGTCTCGGCAAGCACAATCGCGAACTCTTCGCCACCGTAGCGCGCGACGCAATCGCCCGCTCTTCGAAACGTGTCGTTCAACGCCTTCGCTACCGTCTTCAGACATTCGTCTCCGGAGACATGACCGTAATTGTCGTTGTACGGCTTGAAGAAGTCGAGATCAAGCATGACTAAAGCGAGTGGCCGCCGGTTTCTTATCGCTCGCAGCCACTCGTCGGCGATCACCGTATCAAGCCGCCTGCGATTGTTCAGTCCGGTCAAGCCGTCACGGAATGAAAGGCTTTCCAGGATGTCGGTCTTGCGTTTCAGCTCTAGATGTGTTTTTACTCTGGCCTTAAGGATCGGTAGTCGAAACGGCTTCACGACATAATCAACCGCTCCCGCGGCGAGCCCCACCACTTCGTCTTCCTCGGCGTCCTTTGCCGTGGTGAATACTACGGGAATGGCGCGGGTTACCGGGTTACGCTTGAGGCGGCGACAGACTTCGTATCCGTCCAGGCCCGACATCATTACGTCCAAAAGAATCAGGTCCGGTGGATCGGATAGCGCTTTCTCCAGCGCCGCTTCACCGTTGGTCGCGACAATGACCTCATACTGGGCCTTAAGCGCCTCACCGAGCACCATCAGGTCGCTCGGGGCGTCGTCTACAATTAGTATTTTTTGCGTGTAGGGCAGAAACGCTTCCATGCAACTCACTCGCTCAATGACAGGCCAAGCGCGTCGGCGAGAGCGCGGAGCTCGCGACGGGCGGCCTCCATCGAGAACGTGTTAACCTGCCGGCTCAGCTTCTGCAGTTGAGCCTCTGAGCCGCTCTCCCTCAGAATATGGCTGAGACGCTCAAACTCTTCAAGGGCGGAGAAGCTGCTGTCCTTCAGTTTTCGGTCCAGATTCTGCATGATCGCGGTAATCGCGGAAGCGTTGTTCTCTTCAGTTGGAGTGCCCGCAACTGCCGGAGCTGAGGCATTATCGGGCCCGGCCGTCGTCGGCGCAAGTGCAGCCGCGGAGTTATTCGGCAGTTGCGCCAGCGCTGTAATGGCCGACGAAAGCACCGTTTGAAGGCGCGTGAGTATGTGAGTTGAGTTCTGTTCTGCGGCAATCGCACGCTCCAGTTCGGCAGCCTCGGCTTGCACGGCAAACGCACCGACAGCGCCGGCCTGACCTTTAAGGGTATGCGCGAGCCGCGCCGCAAGGGCGGTGTCTTCGTTATCAAGGGCCGCTTGTATTCGTTCGCCTATGCCTTCCTGTTCCGCGGCAAAGACTGCGGCAAGCCGATAGTAGAGCTCAATATCTCCGGCTAGTCGCTCCACCGCGCTGCGGACATCAATCCCCGGCAACGGATCGGGCTCCGATCGCTGATCGGTCGGCTCGAGCGGGCGGGGCTGCTCATGAGATCTTACGGCGTCTTTGGCCGGGGAGGATTGCCCGGCTGCCGAGGGTTCTCGGGGGTCTGCAAGCTTGTTCGCCTGCATATCAACGTGCCACCGTGTTGGAGTCATCCATCGTGAGAGAGTGGTATACAGCTCTGCGTAATCAATCGGTTTCGTAACGACATCGTTCATGCCTGCCGCGAGACAGCTCTCGTGATTCCCGCTGACGGCGTGCGCGGTCAGCGCGATGATCGGAAGCTCCTTGCAGGCTTCATGCCGGCGAATGCGCCGAGTGGCCTCGAATCCATCCATCTCCGGCATCTGTAGATCCATCAAAACGGCATGATACCTTCCGGATGAATCATAACACCCGCGTGTGAGCTTATCCACAGCCTCTGCACCGGTCGAAACGACATCAACTATGACATCGGCGTGCTCCAAGAGCTCAACGGCGACCTGCCGGTTCACTGGGCTGTCTTCGGCAACCAAGATACGAGCTCCGGACAAGAGGCTCTTAGGGGCCACAGCCGCGAACTCCCCCGGCCCGCGTTCCGGCTGCGGGTGCCCATGTACGCCGAGCTGCTCTTGGTACGGCTTCCCGGCGCCTGTCGGTCCGCTGCGGTCATGTTTGAGCTGAACGCTAAACACGAATGCCGTGCCGCGGCCGGGCTCACTGCTGAGAGCAATCTCTCCGCCCATGGCTTCGACAAGCGATTTACAGATTGTGAGCCCAAGCCCCACGCCGCCGTGCCTGCGGGTGTTTGAGCCGTCCGCTTGCACGAAGGGCTGAAACAACCGTGATTGTGTTTCTTCGGAGATGCCGGCGCCGGTATCCTTCACCAAGAATGAGAGTGGAACCGTATCATGATGCTCGTTGTGCTGCTCCTTGTCCGAGAGCGAGACGCGTACGACGATCTCGCCCTCGTCGGTGAACTTGACGGCGTTACCGACGAGGTTCAGTAACACCTGCTCCAAGCGAGACGGGTCCCCGACGAAGCGCCGTGGGACCCCCGGGTCGATCAATATATGCAGATGCAAGCGCTTGGCAGCGGCGCTTTCGCCAAGGATGCGTGAGATGTTGTTCATGACATCCGCTAATGCGAAGCTTCGGCTCTCGAGCTCGAACTTGCGTGCTTCAAGCTTCGAGACGTCGAGAATGCTGTTGATTGTCGTCACCAGGGCCTCGGAGGAAGACTGTATCTTCTCCAGGTAGTCGCGTTGCTTGAAGCTGAGCTCGGTCCTCAGGGTAAGCTCGGTGAGGCCGATAATGGCATTCAGAGGTGTGCGGATCTCGTGACTCATATTCGCCAAGAACTCGCTCTTGGCGCTGTTGGCCATGTCGGCTTGTTCCTTAGCCGCAATGATGTCTTTTTCGATTCGATTCTTGCTGAGGGCACCGGCGAGGAGATTGGCGAGAATCTTCAGCATCTCTATTTGAGCATTGTCTGTGTCGCGCTTGCTCATGACCGACTCAAACCCGATATAGCCGAGCAAGCACGCGCTCTTAACAAGTGGCAGTACTAGTACCGACTGCACCTGCTGTTGCCGCAGTGCGGTCTTTTCTATGCTTTCAGGCAGGGCGTCGACATCCGGTACAGAGAGGATGTGTCGGTTTCTAACGATCTCGGCTATCCATGGCACCGCCTCGACAGGGAAGCTTCGGACGGTGTCCTTTACCGCCGTAACTCCGCGCGCGCACCACTCGTGTGTATTGGTCATGTACCGCTCGTCAGGAGAAAACTGAAGGAGAAAGGTTCGGTCGACGTTCAGGAAGCCCCCGCAGCGTTCGAGCATGTGATCAATTTTCTTGTCAATACTTTCGATGGTTGCGTTGATGAAGTCGGCGGAGATCTCAGCGATGAGTCTCTGAAGATCGCCCTTAGAAAGGATCTCATCTTCCAGTTTCTTGCGCCGGGTGATGTCGTACACAGTGCCGGTGACCGCCGGCGCATCGCCGTAGGAAACGAGTCCTGCGGTCAACTCAATCCAGCGTGTCTTGCCGGCTTTGGTTAGGACCTTCATCTGGTAGCGGCTAGGCCCGTGCTTGCCGTGTTGACGAGCAAGCGCTCGCGAGGCTACGATCTCGCGGTGATCAGGATGAACGAAGACGGGGAACTCGTGTTCGGTCAGTTCCTGCTCGGAATACCCCAGAATGCGGCTGAGGGCCGCGTTAACCAGTACCAAGCGGGAGTTCTGCATGATGTAGACGCCCGCTTCGGAGTTCTTTGAAAGGGTGCGGAGGCGCGCTTCGCTCTCGGTCAGCGCCCGTGTTCTTGCGGTCACTTGCGCCGATAATTGCCGGCGTGTTCGAAACAACAGTGCGGTGGAGATCGCGAGCGATGCAATCACAAGGCCGGCCGCTACGGGCGCAATCGGTTGTTGTATCTGCTCGTCCTGCCGGGTCGGCTGCAGGGCAACAGTGTCCTCAACTCCGGCAACCAGCCCAACGAACACCAGGAGCGCGATCGCGGTGATCCTCCATCGATAGGCGGTGCTGCCGCGCCGGGTTCCTTGAGTGAGTTCGATCACCATTTCGCAAGACTGGTCGTGCCGTTTCATAGGATGAAAACTGTGGTTTCACTTTCAAGTATTGCCTTTCCGAACCGGCTTTGCAAGCGAGCAAGGTAGGGCGTGTGAAGAGAAGGTTACGATGGAGACAGCTGAGCCGGACAGAAGAGCAGTGAATTTTACCGCGCATGTAGTGCCTCATACCCACTGGGATCGCGAGTGGTATGAGCCGTTTGAGTCATTTCGAGGCCGTCTAGTCCATGTGCTTGATCGGGTACTGGCGCTGCTTGAGAGCGATTCGGAGTATCGCGGATTCACGCTGGATGGCCAGACGGTGCTCGTGGAGGATTATCTGGACGTTCGGCCGCATGCGCGTGCTCGTATCGAGGAGCTCGTACGGGCTGGGCGCCTGTCGGTCGGCCCGTGGTATGTGTTGGCCGACGAGTTTCTTGTCAGCCCCGAGGCGCTGGTCCGGAACTTGCTTCTCGGCAAGAAAACGTCGGAAGCGCTCGGTGCGAGAATCAACGTCGCGTACACTCCCGACTCGTTCGGACACATTTCGCAGCTTCCGCTCCTCGCCTCGGAGTTTGGGCTCGAGGCGATTGTTTTTGAACGGGGTCTCGGCGACGAAGGCGAGAAGCTGGGCGCCGAGTTCATCTGGGAAAGCGCCGACGGTACACGCCGGATGTTTGCGGTTCACCTCGTTGGTACCTACTCGGCAGTTGCAGCTGCGGGGCACAGTGATTGGGAGTTCGGCGATGAGTACTCCTCCTATCAGGCCGTTCAGCATGCACGAGCCGCAATCTTTGGTCCCGAGAACGCCGATATACTTTGTTTGCCTGATTGGCTGCGCGATTCGTTCGAACGATTCCAAGGAGGCATGATTGCTTACGCCAACAGCAGGGCGTTGCTGCTGCTGAACGGCTCCGACCACCTGTATGCTCAGGAAAATCTGCCTGAGTTAGTGCGTGACTGGAACCGGGGGCTTCCGACAGTCCGCTTTATTCAAAGCGACCTTACAAGTTTCATCGCTGACGCCCGCGAAAGCGCGGGTGAGCTAAACGCGTATCGCGGAGAGTTCCGCGGCAGCCGGTATCAGCACATCCTCTCCGGTGTGCTGTCGGCCCGAATGTACCTCAAACAGCAGAATCATGCCGCAGAGACACGCCTGGAGAAGCATTGTGAGCCTCTGGCAGCCTTGGCTTGGTTGTATGCCGGCCAGGCATACGACGCGGGCCTTATGGAGCACGCCTGGGGCACTTTACTCAAGAATCATCCGCATGATTCCATTTGCGGCTGTTCGGTTGACAGCGTGCATCGTCAAATGATGTGCCGCTTCGAACGCGTTCACCACACCGCCGACTACCTCGAGCAGCGCGCATTCTCGGCACTATCCGGATGCGCCGGAGAGCGCCATGTGGTGGTCTTCAATCCCCATCCGGTAGCGCTGTCGGAGTTAGTCCACGCCGAGCTGACCGTTCCCGACGGGGAAGGCCGAAATCTGCGGGTGTTCGACCGGGAAGGCAGCGTGGTTGCCCACACACTAGCGGTTGAGCGGATCCCGGCGCCGGGTGAGAGCTCAGTTTTCGCGGACCACGTGAAGATTGCATTACAGGCGGCGTTGCCACCGTTGGGTGTAACGAGTGTCGCACTCCTCAGGGATGATCGCAGCGCCGCGGCGTCCGCCGCTTCTGCGGAGAGAGACGGGCTCAACGAAACCCCCGGTACTGAGAGCGTTCTTGCAGTACGCGCCCAAGACGGGACGATTGCGCTTGATAACGGCGTGATCCGTGTTGAGGTCGCAACCGACGGAGCGCTTGAGATTACCGAGACGGCGAGCGGTGCGGTGATGCGTCCCCGTCTGTCGTTTGAGGACGCGGCCGACGCAGGAGACGAGTACGATTTTTCGCCACTCGCGGGGGATGAGCCGGTGCATTCAGGCCGCCCTGCCAAGCCGCCGGAGCTCGTTCATGCGTCTGGGCTTGAAGCAACTGTAAGGCTGACCTGGTCGATTCGCATACCTGAATCACTCGATGCCCGCCGGACGCGCCGAATCGGCAGCCTGGCTCATCGCGTATCTGTGGATCTCACCGTGGCGGTCAACTCGCCGGTTCTGGCGATCAGGGTGCGCTTGTCGAACCGTGTTCGTGATCACAGACTGCGAATCAAAGTTGCAACCGGCTGCCGGGCGGAATCGGTCATCGTTGAGGGACATTACGATGTATTGCGCAGAGCACTGCGACCTCCCGATGGACAGGGCTGGTTTCAAACTCCGCAAGCGACGAATCATCAACGTCGTTTCACAGCCGTAGAAGACGGAGCAAAGGGGCTGGCGATTTTGAACCGGGGTTTGCCCGAGTATGAAGCTGCAGAGGGGAGGGACGGGGTTGACGTGTTCGTAACTTTACTTCGATGCGTCGGATGGCTGTCGCGGGCCGATCTCGTTTCGAGGCCGCAGCCGGCGGGGCCAACCAAGCCGACTCCGGAAGCGCAGTGCATCGGTGAGCATCAATTCGACCTTGGGTTACTCGTGTATAGCGGGGTCTGGCATGACTGCGCCCTCGTGCACGCGGCTGAGCGTTTCGCGGCTTCACCGCGGGTGTACGTATCCTGCCAACCAGCGGCCGGTTGCTCCGCGGCGTCACTTGATCCGCCGTTGGTGCTGACGGCGGTGAAGCGAGCCGAGGCTAGAGATTCGCTCATTCTTCGGGTCTGGAATCCGGCACCCCGGACGGTTAGCGGAGCGCTGGTGCTTGGGTTCTCTGCGCGCGAGGCGTACCGCACGAGGATGGATGAGACCCGCGTGTGCGCCGAGTATTGCGAAGACCGGCGTGTTCGGCTTTCGATGCTGGCACGCGAGGTCAGGAGCCTGGAGATTGTACCTGAGCGAACGCACGAAAGCGCTTCCGGCGCTTCTGCGGCAGGGGTATAACCGGCCATACCGGTTCGTCCCACGCACGGTAACTGCACCTCCGGCCTGCGCCGCTTACTGCGGCGATGCTGCGGACGGCAGTCTTGGTTCAGATACTGCTGGTGTTTGATGCGCTGATGCCGCTGGCCCCTTAGCGCGCACAACGGTGTGCCGCCTCGAAGAACGCCAGCTCGCACTGCATGGCATAGCGGTAGGCGCTGCGGGCTGAGGCCTCGTCGGTAACGTAGCGGTCTACAAGCTGTTCGAGAGTCGATGCGAGCGCTTCAAACTCGTTGTCCGCGTATGTCTCAATCCATTCGGCGTATTGATGGTCCGGAAGCCTACCGGCCTCCGCCATGAGGGAGCGGCCGAGATAGGCATACAGGCGCATGCAAGGTGCCATAGCGGCGGCGGTGGTGCCGGTATCGGTGCCCCACGCCGTGGCCAGCAGGAAGTCGGTGTATTGCCGTGTTGAAGCGGCGGGTTGTAGCTCACTCTGTGCGACGTCCCATCGTTCCGCATACGACTCGTGCAGCTCCAGCTCGCGAAGCGCGCCGCCGGCGAGCTCATGGAACGTGCAGAACCCGTTCCAATCGGGACATCGCGCCGCGGCAAGAAGATACGCGCGCGCGAAGCTTCTGAGGTAGAGCGCGTCCTGGCTGACGTAATACCGGAAAGACTCCTCGGGTATGTCTCCGGTCAGAATTCCGCGCACGAACGGGTGATGCAGGCATTGTCGCGCGAGCTCCTGCTGCCCATCCCAGAGGCCTTTCGACAGTGATCTGCTATTGCTCTCCATAACAACCTCCTATTGGTCATTAGCGATGTTGTGCGTTGGGGTGGGATTTATTGCATAGCCGATTAGGTCGGCGACAGTCAGGGTGCGGCGTTGGCGCCGGTCGCAATCGAGAGTCTCCGAATAGGGGCGAAAAACGTGAAGCAACTGGAGGTGTGGTTCCGCAGCCCACAATGAATACACCGCCGCAGGCGCGCCGTGTTTCTCAGAGATTCGCATAACAACTCCGTTCCCTTCGCTGGTATGACCCAGATCAGGTGTGCAGGGTCGAAGGTAGCAGGAAACCCTCCTCTCAGCCCGATTTGCCCGGACTCCCCCACGGGTTCGATCTTCTGATCACCTAAACGTACTACCTCGCGGGTGACGGGTCAACACTCGTACGTGCGCAAGGGGCGCGGATTGGTTGTGTCCCGTACCCTGCGGTCTGCGGTCCCGGGTGCCAATACCGGTCGTGACACGCGGCTGCCGCAGCGATATATTGTGGGCCGAGAACACAGGATAGAGCATGAGTAAACCATCGTACTGCGGCACCGATGAGACCTTAGAGGTTTTCCGGGTCGCGATTGAATCAGTAACGCACGCAATATTTATCACCGACCGTGACGGGGTGTTTGAATACGTTAATCCGGCTTTCACCCGGGTCACCGGCTACAGCTCGGATGAGGTTATTGGGTGTAGCACCCGCATCCTGAAGTCGGGCCTCATGGAGGAAGCCTACTACCAGCGGCTATGGTGCGCGGTGCTGGCGGGACAGAGCTGGAGCGAACGGATTACCAACCGACGTAAATCGGGCGAGCTGTATCAGGCGCGTCAGATCATCTCACCTATACTCGATGAGAGGTCCGAGCCCTGTAGATTCGTCGCCATACAGGAAGACGTTACCGAGCGCTCGCGTGCGGAGCAACGCCTACGCGAGCTCAGTCGGGAGTACGAGAGTATCTTTGTAAATACGCAGGATGCGATCTTTCTCATCGAAGTCCGTGAAGGTCCCGAGTTTCGCTTTGTACGCTTGAACCCAACACACGAGCGTATCACCGGTCTGCGTACCGAATCTGTGCGAGACAAGACGCCGGTTGAGCTGTTCGGCGAAGACCTCGGTGAAGCGCTGTCTGCAAATTATCGCCGCTGCGTGGAGTTGGGCGAGCTTGTTGTATACGACGAGATGCTTAACTTCGGCGGTGGTGTACGCTCGTGGCGCACGCGATTGGCGCCGGTGTTCGACGGTGATCGCGTGGTAGAGATTGTCGGCACTTCACGCGACATCACTATAGAGGAGCGACTGAAGAACGAGCAGCAGATCTTTTTCGAAGTCTCGCCGGATCCGTTCGCCATTCTCACGAGTGACGGAAGATTTCATCAGGTAAGTCCCACCTGGAGTCGAACGCTCGGTGTAGAGCCAAGCGTACTGGTTGGTACGCACTTACTCGATCGCGTTCACCCCGACGATCGCGAGACCGGAATTCAGTTGCTTGAACAGCTGGGTAGTGGTGAGGAGGTGTACGAGTTTGAGATGCGCTTACGCGGTGAGGATCGAGAATACCGCTGGTTATCGTGGAGCGCAGCTCGGCCAACCCACGAGGGTTTGATTTATGCGGTTGCACGCGATGTTCAAGAGAATAAACGGCTCCGCGAACAACTGATTGAGCTGTCGTCGATTGACGTTCTCACCGGCATTGCAAACCGCATGAAGGGCGGGGCCGAGCTGCGGCGCGAGAGCGAGCGGGCAAAGCGCTACGGTGTCAGTCTATCGCTGCTTGTGTTCGATATTGACCATTTCAAGCAGATCAACGACACCCACGGTCACGCCGTCGGTGATGAGGTGCTCCGCGCCACATGCGGTGCTATCCGGTCGCGGCTGCGTCCAACCGATACATTCGCCCGTTGGGGAGGCGAAGAGTTCATCGTCGTGCTGCCCGACACCGATGCGAGCTCCGCGGCAAAGCTCGCCGAGCGTCTGCGCGGGTCGGTAGCCGCCGGCGGATACGCCGGAGGTCTGACCGTCACCATTAGCATCGGCGTAGCCGAGTACCGTAACAGCGAAGATCCCGAAACCGGTTTGCTCCGCCGTGCCGACGACGCGCTTTATGCAGCCAAGGCGAACGGCCGAAACCAGGTGCGAATAGCGGAGTAGAGCTCAGCGAGCCGGTCTCGATTGGTCTTTCCGGTAGGGTTTTGGGGCCGTATAATGAGACTGCACGCAAGAGGTGAGACGGAGGAGTCGTCATGAGAATTACCAATCTTGATAACGTAAGGCGGACCAAAGTTGCCGGTGATGATGTCTTCGCGACGTTCAAGCAAACACCCATCGGTAGCGCCGATGGCGCGCCGAACTTCTCGATGCGCGTATTTACGCTCGAGCCGGGAGGGCACACCCCATACCACTCGCATCCATGGGAGCACGAGAACTATGTAATCTCAGGAGAGGGCGTGATCACCACCGCTGGCGGTAAGGAGCGGCCGATCTACTCCGGAGATTTTGCGCTGATCCTTCCGGAGGAGGAACACCAGTTTCGCAACACCTCCACAACTGAGAACCTGAAGTTCATCTGCTTGGTTCCGAAGGAACACGAGTAAAGCCTCGGCTTGTTTAGTTGGGGTTGTCGGCTCGCAAGCCGAGGAGCCCCAGGACGATGCACAGGGGGGCGAAAATATAACTCACCCACAGGAAGCTCCCGGTGAGCTGCAGCGATAGGCTGTAGATGTACGGTCCCACAGCACTCCCGCCGACGAACCAGGCGGTTGCAAAGCCGGTGATTGCTCCGAGATGTGTGAGTCCGAAAAAGCGCGGCCATACCACCGTCTGGTTCACCCCGAACATTGCCGTAGCAAGCCCCTTGCTAACGATTAGCGCAACGTACATGGACGCGCCTTGCGGTAACAACGGCAGGCACAGCATGAAGAACCCTAGGGCGATACCATGTGCTACGGCAAAGTATTTCAGCTGCATGTAATCACTGGCGATATTCACCAACGGGGTGATTAGCACCGACACAATCGCGGCGGGGAAAAACACCGCGAGCGCAACGCTGCGGCCGAGTCCGGCTTCACCGAAGATTGCCACCACATGGAAAGTGAAGCCCGTGAGAAGTGGCGAGCTCGTTGTCGTTACCAAGACGAACACCCAGAACGCAAAGCTGCGGGGCGCAGCGCGCGCGGAACTTGCGGTGCCCCGTCTGTTGCCTGTACGTGCTGTCGATGATAGTCGACCGGAGGATCGGCAAAGGTTAACGCGGCGATCACCGTAAAGCCGGGCAGCAGAATAACTGCCAGGATCAGCCAGGCACCCTGCCAGCCGTAAGCAGAAATCACCGTATTCAGCACCAGCGGAGCGAGTCCGAAAACCAGCGGCAGCATGCTGCTGAGAATTGCGTTCGCGAAACCGCGTTTGTCGTCGAACCACTTCATGATCATGGTGCGGTCCACCAGCTGCATCATGCCCTGGCCGAAAAAGCGTACCAAGAAAAAGGCGAAGGACATGACCACAAGCGCGGCGGCGGCCGAAGGCAGCCCGGCGGCGGAAACGCCGGCAGCAATCCGGGGAGAAAAGGTGAGCGCGACAAGACTGAGCCCGAGAGCACCCGAGACTGCCGTGCCGGTTACGCGTGAACCGAGCCGGTCATACGCCCGGCCGGCGGGTGTAAGCACAAAAGCACTCAAGATCGTTCCGATGAGATACGCGATACTCAAGTGTGCGCGGCTCATCTGCAGGGCGCCGATCAAGTAATCGGTAAACGGGCTGATCCCGGCGGTTTGACCCGGGAGACTCATCAGTACGCCGAGCAGGGCGAACACAAAAAGCGCGGCTCGCGGCAGCGCGGGGGCTGCAGCGGTGTGTGAGAGCGTGGTCCTGTCGCGCATGCTCCCCTTGTAACCGAAAAGCGGTTCAAGTTACAAGTCGCTGCTGCGATTCTTGCAACGGACTGCCAAGGGTATGATCGCGGCCGCGGTCAACACCGGCATCCGTGTCGACAGTGCTGCGAACCCGGTGTTCAGCGGCCGTAAGCTCGTGATCGACACAATGCTGACCGGCGTGCTCGCTGACGGTCGCGCCATCGGGCACTGGTTCGCGTTCCACGCGCCTGTTTTGCCATGCTTCGCTGCCGGGGTGGAGCACATGAACGGACCGCCCAAAGCTTGTGCAGCCTATCACGGAATGCTATAGTGGGCTTCCGGGGGAGTCGTAAGTGAGCAACCGCATTATTCTGAGGGCCGCCGATCTCGATGGGTATCTCACCGAGCAGGACCACTCGCGGATCGCCCGTATGAATGAGCTGTACGACGAGGTGTTGACCGCTTCGAGAGTTCTTACTTCATCCCAAAACCAGTCTCGGCTGCAAGCCGAACGCGAAAGGCTCATCAAGCTGTACAACGATATGGGCGAGTTTCTGCAGCAGATTACCGGTGACGAGCCGAACATCCGCGTGTATTCGTTTGAAAGGCCGCGCAGCGTGCACGGCGAAGCGTCACGGCTCATCGCCAAGCTGCGCGATGTGCGCACGCAGCACCACGAGTTCGTATACTACACCCAACGCGCGTACGAGCTCTTATTCAACCTCGCGTTTGCCGAGCCGGACAATCATCGCAAAAACCATCTGATTGTCGAGACCCCGGTAACTGACCCGGTACAGAACTACGCTGTCCATAAAATTCCTGATGTCGACGAGGAGCTCGAGAACTGTGTGATGTGTGTAATGCTACGGGGTGCGCTGTTGCCATCGATGATCATGTCAAAGGAGATTCAAGAGTATTCATCTACCGGCTACGTGACTCCCTTTGCGTTGTTCAGCATCAAGCGCGACGACACCCGCACGGAAAAAGACATGGAGTACATCCTCGATCTGGATAACTCTTTTTTTGACCTGTCATCGCTCGACGGTAAGGATCTGGTTTTTGCAGATCCAATGAACGCCACAGGCGGCAGCTTAGTTACCATCGTGAAGTATCTCCATGACCAGGGGGTGACGCCGCGGTCAATCAACTTCCTCAATGTCATTTCGGCGCTTAAGGGTGCGTTGCGAATCGTACGCGCGCTCGACAATGCTCACGTCTTCACCCTCTGGATGGATCCGGTCTTGAATAGCGCAGCCTATATTCTACCCGGACTCGGAGACGCCGGCGATCGGCTCAACGGTCGCGATGAAGGTGATATGCGTCGCAACATCATTCAGCTTATCGCCGATTACGGATCGACGATCTGTAATCTGTACCGCTCGCAGGTGCGAAAAATTGAAGAGACGGTCTTACAGCTCTAGCGCCGCTTGCTCGCTGCCGCTGCTGCTCCCGGCCGTGATCGCCTCGGTGGTGCTCGTAGGATGCGCGTCGCGTCCGTCGCGTGCAGACCTTGCCGTTGAGTACTACAATATCGCGACGGCATACTTTGAGCTGGAGGACTGGGACAACGCCTCTCGCTACTATCGCCGTGCGCTCGGCTACGATCCTGCTCGGCGGCGCGCGAGTTTCAACCTCGCTCGTGCCGAGATCGAACGCGGGGCGTACTCCGAAGCGATCACGCTGCTGGAGGACCTGAAGGCCGAGGACCCCGATAACCACCTGATCGTCCAGCTCATTGGTTATGCGCAGTACCGCGCGGGTGAGCTCGAGCAGGCACGCATAACTTTTGAGCGGCTGAAGGCCGAGGCTCCCTATGAAGACCGGGTCGTGCAGAACCTCGCGATGGTGTACGCCGCCGAAGGCACGTTGGAAAGCGCTGCGGTACTGTTGGGCGATACGGCCGAGCGCGCCGGGAATCCGGAGCCACTGTTGCTGCAGGCTGCCGGGTTGGAGTATCAGCGCGGTGATTTGGAGACCGCCCGCCGCCGCGGCGAGCTCTTGCTCCGTGAGGCCGAGGATCTCGCCGAGGCGGCGCAATCGCTCGGCGCAGTCGCTTACGAGTATGAGGACTTTGAGGGTGCGGTGCGTTGGTACAGCGTGGCGTTAGATGAAGCTCCCGATGACCTTGATCTCCGCTTCAAACGCGCCGCGGCGCTGTTGTTGTCAGGGAATCATGAAGCCGGACAACAAGCGTTGCAAGACACGATCGAGGCCGGTTACGCGGATCGCGATCGCATTGCCGAGCTGGTCGAGCACGAAGAGCTTGAAGAGCGCGAAGACCTGCGGGAGTTTCTGAAAGACCTTGGCGTGTGCTTCTTCGGGATATGAGAGACGCCCGGCGCACGGCCCAATACGTGCGCCGGGCTGCGGTTGGTAACCGGCTTCAGGAAAGACCGAGCTCCTCGCGGACGGCCGCGTAAACATGGTCCGGCTTGGGGGCAGAGTCGATATCGGTAAGTAGCCGGCGGGACTTGTAGTACTCAATGAGGGGAGCTGTTTGTCTCTCGTAGACTGCGAGGCGATTCTTGATCGCATCCGGTTGATCGTCGTCGCGAATAATCAGCTCCTCTCCGGTGACATCGTCCTTGCCTTCAACTTTCGGCGGGCTGAACAGGACATGGTACGTTCGTCCCGAAGCTTTGTGTACGCGGCGGCCCGAGAGGCGGCGAATGATTTCGGCTTCCTCGAGCACGAAGTTCAACACCTTATCTACCGGCGCAAACCCTGCGAGTGCGTCGGCTTGGGGAACGGTGCGCGGAAAGCCGTCTAGAATGAAACCATTAGCGGCATCCGGTTGTGACACCCGATCCTTCACGAGCTCAACGGTCAGTTCATCCGGTACTAGATCGCCGGCGTCGAGAACGGCTTTCACCTTTTTGCCCAACTCGGTCTCGTTGCGGATGTTTGCGCGAAAAATGTCTCCGGTTGATATGTGGGGAATGCCTTCATCTTCGGAAAGGCGCGCGGCGATAGTGCCCTTTCCCGCTCCGGGAGGACCAAGGAAGATCAGCTTCATGTAAACTCCTTTCTTTTCTTCTCAAGCGTAGGTATGTTAAGTTTAGTGGTGGATGCTGGCGCAGGTCAACAAACATAAATACGGCGGAGGTGAACAATATGGAGTTTACCGAACGGATGAAACACTTGTTTGATCGTGGCTTGGATTCTTCGCGTGATTTGTTTTCAAAGGCGCGTGACAAGACCAAAGATCTTGGAGAGAAGGGCGTGCTGAAGTTCGAGATCAAGCAACTAGAGTCGCAAGCTGAAAAACTCATGGCAAAGCTCGGCACGCGCTGCTACGAGGCGTTAACGAAGGAAGGCTCCGACTCTGTACAGATCAGCACCAGCGGAGTGCATGATCTCATTGCCGAGATCGATCAGGTTGAGACTCGAATCCGGGAAAAGGAAGCGAAGCTCGGACAGCACAAGCATTCGCACGAGGAGGCTAGCGGCTCGGGTGCGGAGGGCTGAAAATCCGCTGATACCGGCGCCGGAACAGTAAGGTCTGCACAGGGAGCGGTGAGTCAACACTTCTGTGGCAGCCGTCTTGACGAAGCGCTTGGTTTGATGTATCTTTAAGGTCCGCAGCGAAATGGCAGCAGAGCGAATCCACGAAGGAATCAGCAGCTAAGGCTTGACACTGTGAAGGTAGCTCTGCTATCGTTGCGGTCCCAAGTGAAGGGGAGCTTAGCGGCTTTCCGGCTTGAGCATGTTCTTTTACAGCAAATAGGGAAGGGAAGGAACCGAGTATTGCCTTGAGCTCTTGATTTAGGGTGAGAGGTAATGTGCGGACGCCAATTGTGGTGAGGTGGGATCCGTCGGATAGCTTTTT
>PWQX01000100.1 GCA_003556605.1 Spirochaetaceae bacterium | reverse complement strand
GAGCGTCGTCACACATTGAGGTGTGCAGCTTCGACTGTCCGTCGGCATTCACCGACCTGACGGCAAACTCGTATGTGCCGTAATCCAGAAGCTCCTGTGTTACCGTAAATTGCGGCTGCGGACGCGCCTGCGCCTCTCCGAGAAAGCTCCACTCGTATTCATTGCGCGCGCGGTAGTAAACGCGATAGTGCTCAGCTGAAGCGTTGCCCGGCGGGTCCCACCCAAGCGTGAAGCTGTCGCCCCGCGCCTCAAGCGGTTCGCCGACCTTGTTGAGCACGTTGAACTCTGCGCTGATCTCCGCCGTTGAGCCTTTGAGCACCCGCGCTGTGTACACGCTGCCGGCTACCCGTACCTCGCCGTCGTAGAGCTTGACCGCAACGTGGTAGCTGCCGGCGGCAAGCTCGGTGAGCTCGCGCTCGGCGAAGCCGCCGGAGACTATGGGCAGCGAGGCGGCCGTTGTCTCGCCGTCGGGGCCGGTGATCTTGACGTTCGCCGAGGGGTCGACGGTGTGCTCGGTATTCCACTGCGCGGTGGCGCGAATACCGCCGGCTCCCTCGGCCGGCTGAAGCGCCAACTCAAGCGGTGTTGTACCGTTAGCCTGCACCTCAACGGCGGCTTCACCTTCCAGGATAACCTCATCATTTTCGTTCAGCCCCTCCACCCGTACCGTCCACTCGCCGGCGACCAGCCCGGTAACCGTTCGGCCGCCGTCGCCGGAGAACACTGAAAAGCTCGCCCCGCGCGGCCCGCTTCCGCTGAAGAGGTAACTCTCCGGGCTCAGCTGCTGCGTGTTTTCGGCGCTCTTAGCCGCCGCGGTGACCCCAAGCGACAGCGAGCCTCCGCCGCCGCTCTGCCCGCCGGGACCGAGCGCTTGGCTGCAGGAAACCGCCGCTGCCGCCACTGCGGCACAAAGCAGCGCCGCAAGCACACGTCGCAGAGGTCTAAACCGGTGCGCGGTCACCGCAGTCACCGGCCGTGCGCGCCGCCGCGGCGCCGAGCAAACCGCGCCGCGCTTTCGTTTAATTGCAGTACACATAACTTAAGGCTGCTCCACGGTCAGCTGGTGCGTTGCCGAGCCGGAGCGCCGTCCGTCTGCGGTGACCGCCACAACATCCAGCCGATAGGTTCCAGGCGACAGGTTTTCGCCTATATCCAGCGTTGGACCGGTTCCGGCGCTTTCAGCGTTGAGGTACCACCGGTAGGCAATCTCGCTGCCGCCGGCGTTGGCAACCTCCGCCTGCGCCGTGACACTCGAGCGGTACGCTATGGCGGAAGGCGCCTGTGTAATTGAAACCTCAAGCGGGTCATCCATCTCCGAGACTACACTGATGTCTATTTCACCGGTAGGATGATTGAGATCGTCAAAACTGAACTCGCCCCTGGTGCGGCCTCCTTTCACCACGCGCACCGCGTCCACCGCTCCGGCGAGAACTTGATCACCGTCGATGAGCTGCAGCGTGAGCGTGTAGTAGCCCGCTTCTATTTCGTCACTCCAGAACTCAGCCTTACCGGGCTCCGGCATCTCAAAACCGAGCTTCTCAGATCGGCCTTGGGCGTCGGCTAATGCGGCGGTTAACTCAGGATCAGCCAACTCCTCTTGCGGCCAGGTTACCAGCAGCGACAGCGAGCCGGTTCCGCTGAGCGGCCGCACGGTGATGTGTACCGGCGCCAGCTCGCCTGATTTGACCTCTACCGTCGCGCTGCCGTATCCAATTTCCTGTTCTGCGGCGTTGAACGCCGACACTTCTACCCGCCACTCGCCGATGCGTATGTCGGTGATGTCGCTTTCCCCGCCTGAGCTGGACTCGGTGAAGCTTGCCCCTGACGGGCCGGTGCCGGTGATACGATACTCAGCCGGCTGCATGTCAAGGTTCGATTGCGACCACAGTGCGCCGAGGGCAGCGGAGGCCTCGATGTGCGACGGGTCGATGGTAACCCGCATCGCGCCGCGGTCTTTGGAAAGCTCGGTGAGCGGAACATCGCACGCCGCGAGGCTCGCCCCCGCAAACAGCAGCGCAGCCAGGGCGACACCTCCGCGCACCCGGCTGCGCGAGCTGCTGTGAACAGCGGCGGCACGCACCTGTTCACCTATAGAACCAACGTATTTCACAGTCCCCCCCCAGTAATCACCTTGATGAATCTCTACCAAGTTACAGCAAAATGCGCGCCAAGCTATCGCGAAATGTGTACACCTGGTTATCTTCATGCTGAGGGGAGAAATAGCGCCGTGTGTTCGCGGTTACCATCTTGTGGCTGAAGCGGCTAGTGTGCACAAAACATGACTATATTTGCGCTGTCGTTACGTATATGTCATTGGCGCTCCAGGATGTAGATCAGATTCACCCGCATTGCCGCCAACTGAGCGCGCGCCTCGCCTTCTACAAAGCCGGCGGCGGGCCGGTGTCGTCACCCACCACCTGAAAGCTGTAGGAGGCCGAGCCCGAGCGCCTCCCGCCGGAAGTGAAGCCGACCGCATCCAGCCGATATAGCCCTTCGGCAAGCTCGGGACCAACCTCGAGCGTCTCGCCGCTTCCGGCGTTTACGCCGTTAAGATACCAGCGGTAGAACACCTGTTTTCCGAAGCCGTTATCAGCCGAAGCCGCGAGCGCGACGGTTTCGCCGGGCGCAACGGTCTCGCGCCCGCCGCCAATAGACACGCTCAACGGCGGGTCGAGCTCGGGCGTAATTGCCACCTTTACACCGCCGGCAGGCTTGTTGAGGTTGTGAAACTCAAAGGCGCCTCGTGTCCGCGCGTTATCTTCGATGCGAACGTCCACCGCCACGGCGGCCACAACGGTTTCATCGTCATACAGCTGCAGTGCGAGCGTGTAGGTACCTGCATCAAACTGCTCGCCCACAAACTCCCCGCGGTTCTGCTGTGTCATGCTGAACGGCAGCTCAGTCTCAGCCCCGTCGGAACCTATCAACCGCGCCGAGATCGCCGGCTGCGCCACGCGCCCTTCAGGCCAGCTCACGTGAAGCTCCAGTATTCCCGGCCGCGGGGGCGGCTGCAGCGCGATCGGCAGGCCGCGTACCAAACCAGGTGCTACGTTGGCGTTGCCCCTACCCACCCCAAGGTGCTCGCCGCGGCCGTTGCGGGCGGTTACCGTCACCGACCACATACCAACTGCAAGGTCCTCTACAAGGACCGGCCCGCCGTCACTGTCGACCGCAACGAGCTCGTCGTTGGGGCCTATCGCGCTGATCTGGTAGCTCACCGCAGCTGCAGCGTTGTCCTCCGCGACGCTCAGCCCCTCGGTAAAGCCAAAGTCCTGGGCAGAACCGAAGGATATCCGCAGCGAGCCGGTTTCCGCACTTGCTGCGTATGCACCGCTGTCTGCCTGCTCGGATTGAATACTGTTCAACGCGTGCAGCAGCCCCAGCTCACAGCCGGCAAGCACGGCCGCCAGCGCAACACAGAACACCACGGCTGCCGGTATGGCTGCACCTATTCTCATGCGCTTAATGCGTTTCATCTGTGTCCTACTCCGCCGACCACTGCACGTACCACCCGCTGCCCGGCTGCGCTTCGTCGCACATTGAACTGTGCATCTGCGATTCCTGCCCCCCCGTCATAGAGCTCACCGCGAGCTCATAGGTCCCGTAGTCCAGAAGCTCGGCGGTCACGGTGAAGCGCGGGCTCGACTGCCCCTCCGCCTCGCTGAGCAGTGCCCAGTGGTACTCGCCGCGGGTGCGGTAGTACACGCGGTAGCTGTCTGGAGCGGTCTCCTCAGGCGGGTCCCAGCCGATTGTGAAGCTCTCACCGCGGACTTCGATGAGCTTGCCGACTTTGTTCAGCGCGCTGAGCTCTGCGCCGACACTGACAACGCTTTGGTTTACAACCCGCACCGTGTGAGCACTTCCGCCGATGGGCTCATCGCCGTCATACAGCTGCACCGACACGCGGTAGCTGCCGGTTGAAAGGCCGGTAATCACGCGCTCGCCCAAGCCGTCGGCCTGCACGTTGAGCACGTAGGTCGTCGCCTCGTCATCGGCATTGGTAACGGTAGCCCTGACCTCGGCGCTGAGGGTGTGCTCGGGGTTCCACTCGGCTGTCACGCGCAAGTCCCCCGTGCCGTCTACAAGCTCAAGTACCAGCTCGAGCGCGGTTTGCTCATACGGCTCTATCGTGACCGCCGCCTCGCCGGCCAGTACGGGCTCGCCGTCTGCGTTCAGCCCTTCCGCCCGCACCGTCCACTCCCCGGCGGCCAAGGCGCTGACCGTCTGCGTTTCGTCGGTGGTTACAACAGAGAACTCCGTCCCGCGCGGACCGCTTCCGCTGAACACGTAGCGCTCGGGCGCCGGCTGCGGCGCATCGGCAACGCTCTTGGCGGCAACTTCGGCAACTCCCAGCGACAACGACCCGTCGCCGCCGCGGGTCTCCAGCGCCTGTTGGCAGGCTGCTGCGCTCAGCACCAGCAGCACCGCCGGCAGCACGGCGCCCAACAGTGCGCTTAGGTTCACGACCCCCGGCGGGCCGGAGGCCGGGTGCGCCGAGGGAACCCCTCGGCGTACCACCCACTCAATCGCCTTACGCATAGCTGCCGCTACTCCACGGTGAAGCTATGGGTTGACGACCCTGAGCGGCGCCCGTCTGCGGTGCGTGCCACTACATCCAATCGGTAGCTTCCCGGTGAGAGCTCGGCACCTACGCTCACCGATGCATCGGTTCCGGCCGGGGCGCCGTTGAGGTACCAGTAGTACTCAATCTCGGCATCGCCGCCGTTTTCAACCCAGGCGTCCGCGGTCATGCTCTCGCCGCGCGCGATCGTTGTGTGCTCTGCGTTGATCTCTACCTCCAGCGGGTCATCCAAGTCGGAAATGACGCTGATGTCCACGTCGCCGGTGGGATGGTTGAGATCCTCAAAACTGAACGCGCCCTCGGTATGCCCGTCTTTAACGATACGCAGCGTATCGGCCGCGCCCGCTACAATCTCGCCGCCGTCGAGGAGCTGCAGGATAAGCGTATAGTAGCCGGAATCTATCTCGCTGCCGGAGAACTCGGCCGCGCCGGGAGCGGTGATCTCAAACTCCAGCTCCCGTGATTCACCGGCCGGAGCAATAAGCTGCGCCGCGATACTCGGCTCGGCGAGCTCTTCGCCGTCCCAGATCACCGACAGCGACAGCGACCCGGTACCGCTGAGCGCTCGCACCACAATACTCACAGTGGCGAGCTCGGCGCCGCTGATCTCCACCGTCTCGCTGCCGTAGCCAATCTCGTGCTCATCGGCATTGAACGCCGAGACCTCAACCAGCCACTCCCCGGTTCGCAAGTCGCCGATGTCTTTTGTTCCGCCGTTGCTCCAGGTCTCGAAGCTTGCGTCTGAAGGTCCGCTGCCGCTGATGCGGTAGGCGGCGGGCTCCATGTCTACACCGGAGCTCGCCGCAAGCGCGCCGAGCCCGCCGGCTGTCTCGCTGCCGGCCTGCTGAATTGAAACCCGCAACGCGCCCCGGTCTTCGGGATTCTCGCGCACTTCGCCCACCGGCAGGTCGCAGGCCGCAAGAGCGGTTGCCGCCAACACCCCGATCACAACCGCCGCTTTGAGCACTGCGCCGGCGCACCGGCGTTCATTGCGACGAGCAGTGTACATACTTTTAGAGCTATTCTTGAGCTGTTGCATAACTGCCTCCCGGTTCACTAAGTCTGCCGGCTGATTCGCAATTTGTGTGCCAGTCTGCCCCGTACGGCTGAACAGCGCCTATTTCTCCGCCCGGAGCGGAGTTAGCGCAGCGCGCGCGCTGTGCACACGGCGCGGGTGCGGAGCTGCGGCATACAGGAACGAGTTCGACACTGGACGCAATTACAGTTATGTAACTCAAGGGGTAAAAAAAACCGCGCTCTGAGCGCGGTCAGGCGTTGCGGCGCCAGCGGGGGTGGCGAATGCCGAAGCGCCGGATTTTGTGGTTGAGCACCCGCGTTGAAAGGCCCAGCAACAGCGCGGCGTCTTTCTGCACCCAGTCGCTGCGCTCAAGCGCCTGCAGTACCAGGCTGCGTTCCACCTCCTTCAGATCGGCCCCGCCGCGCGGAAGCTCTATGCCGCCGGCGTAACTCGCCTGCTCCGGCGCCCCGGCCGCCTCGGGCAGCCCCAGATCGTGCACCGTTATTAAAGCGCCGTCTGAAAGCAGCACACCGCGCTCCACCACGTTCTGCAGCTCACGGATATTGCCCGGCCACGAGTAGGCGAGCATCGCCTCAATAGCGCCGGGGCTGAACTCCTTGCGCTTTCGCTTCAGGTCGCCGGAGAGTTTGCGCGAGAAGAAGTCCACCAGCGGCATAATGTCTTCACGCCGATCGCGGAGCGCCGGAATCTCAACGGTGATCACATTTAGCCGGTAGTACAAGTCTTCGCGGAACTCACCGGCGGCTACAAGGTCCGGCAGACTCTTGTTGGTAGCGGCAATGAGGCGCACGTCGGTGCGAATGGTGCGGCTGCTGCCGAGCCGCTGAAACTCGCGCTCCTGCACCACGCGCAGCACTTTCGCCTGCGTCTCCAGGCTCATGTCGCCGACCTCGTCGAAGAAGATGGTGCCGGTGTTGGCGTGCTCAAAGCGCCCGGTGCGCGGCCGGTCGGCGCCGGTAAATGCGCCCTTTTCGTGCCCAAAGAGCTCGCTTTCAAGCAGCTGCGTCGGCAGCGCCGCGCAGTTGACCTTCACGAAGGGTCCGGCCGCGCGCGCGCTGCCGTAATGGATGGCGCCGGCAACGAGCTCCTTGCCGGTGCCGGTTTCGCCGGTCAGCAGCGCGGTAGAGTCACTTTGGGCGACCTTGTTTGCAAGCTTCAGCACGCCCTTGGTAGCCCGGCTGACCGCGATAAACCCGTCGGTCTGGTGGATGAGGTGGCGCTCGTGCCGCAGACTCTGCGCCTCGTAGCGCAGCCTGCGCGCCTCAAGCGCCCGCTCAATGTTGAGCCGCAGCCGCTCCATGGAGTACGGCTTCTCAACGACCTCGAATATGGCCTCGGCCGCGAGCTCGGGAATACGCCCCAGCAGCCCCTGGCGAATCAGCAGCACCAGCTCAGTCTGCGGCCTACGGCGCTCGTGCAGCTGCAGCAGCGCACGCACCGCCGCACGTGAGTCTTCTACATCGGCGAGCAGTACGTCGTAGCCGAACTTCTCCAACTGCTCCTGTGTTTCAGCCTCACTGCTTGCCGCCTGCACTTGATACCCCGCGCGCTGCAGATACTCACAGATCTGATCGCGAGAGTCGGGCTGTAGGGCAAAAACTAGAATGGTGCTCATTGTTTGGGTAGGTGTACCATACACAACTGTGATCGGCGCTGTCTACGATTGCGCTGCGAATCTCGTCAGGAGAAAGATCACTATTGAGGGATTTGAGGAGCGCCGCCAGTGCCGAAACATGCGGGGCAGCGTGCGAAGTCCCATACGAATAGCGGAAGGCGGATGCTTCCGGGTGCTCAGGCAG
>PWQX01000167.1 GCA_003556605.1 Spirochaetaceae bacterium | reverse complement strand
GTGAACGGCGCGCAAGCAACACGCGCGGGCCGTCCGCCGGCCCGCTCCCGTCTTGACGCGCCGGTACCGCCCGGGAGACTCTATCTTGGTGCAGGCACCACGCTTCACCGTCTTATATCAAGACGAGCGGGTCGTCGTGATCGACAAACCGCCCGGCTTGCTCGTGCATCCGCATCCGCATGCTCCGAACGAGCCGACCTGTATCGGGATGCTCAGGACATGGCTCGGGCGGCCGGTGCACCCGGTGCATAGACTTGACCGGGGCACCTCAGGAATGCTGATCCTCGCAACCAACCCCGAGACCGCTAGGCACCTTGCCACCCAGTTCCAAGGCGGTGAGGTCGACAAGCGCTATCTCGCGATTGTGCGCGGCTATCTCTGGGGCGCCACCGTGCTTACCCGGCCGATCCGGCGTAAGCTGGAGGGTGAGGAACGCGCACCGGCGCAAACCGGCATCCTTGCCCTCCAGCGCACCGAGGTTCCTCACCCGGTGGGGCGCTACGAAACCGCACGATACTCGCTGGTAGAGCTCAACCTCATCACCGGGAGGCCTCACCAAGCGCGAAAGCACCTTCACCACCTGGCTCATCCGGTGATCGGAGACAAGCGCTACGGTGACAAAGACCATAACACCTTTTTTCAGGAACACCTCGGATGCGCGGAAATGCTGTTGCGATCTATGTACATTGCGTGCCGCCTTGAGCCCGGCGGCACGCTGCACGAGGTCATTGCCCCCATACCGCCCTCCTGGCGCTCGGTGGCGGAGCAGATTGGACTTCGGCTGCCGCCGGAGTATCGCCCCAGCCCGTTCGAGGACTTTGAGGCACAGATCGAGCCCGATTAGCCCGACGCGCTCAGCGACACGCGCTTGCCCCGCCCCCGGTAAGCTGAATCGAGACCGGCGAAGCACTCGGCCGCCCCACACAAATTGTGATAGACTCTGATCGGCATGGCCAAGGTGACCGGGAAAGCCAACGCAAGCGACGACCTCGCGATGATCGACTGGTATGATCCGCAAGAGCGCGACGAAACGGCTGCTGTGTTCGATGACGAAGAGCAGGTTCGCGGTGGACTCGAGGAGGATGAGCGGGACGACGACGAGCTGATCCGGGCACGCGTGGCGCTGAGAAACCGCTCTGGATTCACCCCACGCATCAAAGCCTTGCGCAAAGCTGCGCGGGAGTCTTCAATCGGGCTGAAGCAGCGCACAATATTCTTGTCTGCCGCCGAGCTCGATGAGATCCGCAAGCCCAAAGAGCAGATGGGTCTTGCCAAACTGTTTGAAGCGTGGTGCGGCAACGGCAACGAGAACTGGCTCAACCCAATCGCCGAGCTCAAGCCGGTTACCGAGAATCTTGGAAACTTCTCGGGGCGCGCGCGCGCCCTACGCCCGATGATGTTCGTGTTGCTGCAGCTCGCTCGCAGCGGGATCTCGCCGGCGGAGTTCGTTCGCTATGTGGTCATACCGCGCATGGCTTTTGACCACGATTGGCGGCGCTGGCGCGACCGGCATTACTGGGCGTTGAACCGCATCGCCGAGGTGCTGATCGCGATGCGCGGGCAGCGGCCGTTCGCCGGCCGATATCTCGGCGAAGGGCGCACCCTCACCGACATTGTACTGGTGAAGTACGTCGGCAAACCCTTGGCGCGTTTCCCGACGCACGTACTCGAGGACGAAGCGTTGATACGCAAGTACCAGGCCGCCTGGCAGCGGCTTCGCCTCTCAAACCCCGTATTCCTGCTGTTCCTGCGGACAAACGTGTTTCCGTTTCTCTACCGCCTTTCCGGCAAGGTTGACCTAATTCAGCTCGTACCGATCGTGACTTATGCCGCCGAGTTGGAGCCACGCTTTGATCGGGTGTTCGCGAATTCTAAGGACTCCACCGTAGCGGAAATTTTCTCGGTCAGCCTGTATAAGGACTTTGAGGCGAATATGACGGCCCGCCAGAACAAGGGGCTGACTACCTATTCCTTGGTCCGCGAGATCAAAGCGTACCTGCGTATGATCAGAACACTGATCGACTCCAATTCCGGGATCTATCTCTCAGGGTACTTCGCGGCTCTCCTGCGCTCGGCTCTCGACCCCGACGGGGCCGAAGCATTGGCAGAGACCCTTCCTAATGTGCGTGACACCGGCGGTATGCTCGCCTACCGCTGGCATGCGCGACGCGTGGTCAGCTTAGAGCAGGGTGAGCGTAACACGTTCGTCGCCGCAATCCGACAATACGGCGGGCTGCACCCGGAGTATCCGCACCGCAACCCCGAGCAGCTGTTCGCCGGTTTCGGCGCCGACCACGAAACCGCGGAATGCGAGCGATTGGCCGCCTCACTCGAACCGCCCGTTTCCGAGACGGCGCCGACCGGTTTCCGCGACCTCCGCGATGCCTACCGGCACCGGCACCCCGAGCGCAGAGCACTCATTGACAGCTGCATCGCCGATCTCTTGACCGGCAGAGATCGCGGATGGCAGCAACAACAGATCCGGGGGTTCGATTCCTTAGGTCCCGTGTTTCACAGGCTGTTGATTTACTCAACGATCCCCGGTGTTGCGCGGGGGTTTTCGACGCATACCCTCAAAGCGCGCAGTTTCGCCGAGCTGTTCACGCGTTACGCCGCGGCGAACGCGCAGCCGGCGATATCAATGAAGCATAGCGCCGCAATGACCGAGCGGGTGCTGCGCGACACCGGAGCAGCGCAGAACACCAAGCTGCAACAGCGCGTGCGGTTCGCCCTGTTGCGCCGTTGCGCCCGCGTTGTTCTTGAGCATGAATCACCGCTCCCGCTGCAGGA
Source organism: Spirochaetaceae bacterium (assembly GCA_003556605.1). GTDB lineage: Bacteria > Spirochaetota > Spirochaetia > DSM-27196 > SLAA01 > B1Sed10-166. Next base: position 22,540 of record PWQX01000167.1, on the reverse strand, counting down.
GTTCATTCGACTCTTAAACCGCCGGGGGCAAGAACTCGACGACGCTGCACGTCGACAACGAGAGCATGACATCAATCGGGGTGAGTCGCAAAACAGTCGTGCGCTCACGACGCTGAAGACTCAACGCGCCCGCATTCAGCAGGTGTTCTCGGCTTGGGACGAGCTCACGGAGCCCGAGCGTTTTGTGACGGCGATAATTGTATCCGCCCGTATTGCTAAGCGCGGCGATGAGCTCGAGTCGTTCGCAATTGCCCAGTTTCTTGAGCGCTTCAGCAAGCAGAAACGGGTCGCCGAACGCCTCGAATACCTACGGCAAGACCTTGCTCCCGATCGCATGACGCTGCGGCAACTGGGGTTTCTGATCAACACCATCGAGACCATGCTGGCCGCCGCCCGCGAGCAATGGAAGCGATCGGACTCGCCGTTGCCGGCCGGTGCGAATCTGAGGGCAGCGGCGCTGCCGTTCAGTATGACCGGCCACGGCGAGCTTGCAGCAGATTCGCTCGAAACCGCAGCGCGCTCGCTGTTCTCACTTCCTCACGTTGAGACCGAGCGCGCCTGTTGGCGCGATCGGCAAGACCAGCTGAGCGGGGCGAATCCTCAACTCCGCACCCTAATATTCAGCACCGGAAAGAGCGCAATCGACGCATATTTCGGCGATATGGGCGGCTCGGTATGGGCGCAGCAACCCGAAGCCATCACACGCCCGGGCGTACAAGTGCTGCGGATCGGCGACAAGAGTGCCGGCCAGATCATCGGATCGGCGCTTCTCACGTATTCAAAACACGGCATTCCCAGCTTGGGTATTGAGAGCTTTTTCTCCGCCTTTGGGTTTACGGTGATTCGCGAGCGGCTCTGCCGCTGGAGTCGCAAGCAGTGGCTGTTTGTGTACTTTCAGTACCGATGGGTGCTCGAGCAGATCGCACATCGAACCGGCATGCCGATCTTTCTCCCCGGCCTCGGCACTCCCGCTGTCGTGTCAGGCTCACCCGAGCTGGCCGAATTGATACTCCGCTACGAGCGCTGGACCGAGGCCCCCGAAGCGCGCGACGCTGCCGGGATTGCGGTCTATTATCCCGAGTCGGCGTTTCGCCGCGGCCTGCTGATTATTGATCCGCGCAGCGAGCGCGGCTTCCACGCCGAAGGGAGCATCGCCAACCTCAGGCTGGACTGACCTCAGGCTGGACTGAGCGCGGCCGATTCAAGGCCGACGCAGCCGCTCTCGGCGGCGACTACTCCAGCCGAAACTCACCTTCCATACCGGCCTGGCGGTGTCCGCCGATCGAGCAGAAGTAGACGTCGTCGGTCTCGGCAGTGAACGTTACCGCTGTTTCCGCACCCCGCGCACGGACCACCTCGCTCGAATCGCCGTGTTGCTCCATCACAATGTCGTGCGGCATCGCCTCGCCGTTGACGATAGTGATACGAACGGTCTCGCCGGCAGCGGCGGTTAGCACCGGGTTGGTTTGACCCTCGATCTCGCCTTCGAGACCAACGTAGCCGCTGAGAAACGCTTCGAGCACGTACTCACGGTCTACCGAGGGATTCGGGTTTGAGCTTTCCTCCGATTGCGACTCACTGCCCATCGCAAGCGGTGAGCCAGCCCCGAAAGCGCCGAGCACACCAAGCGCCGCCAACGCTACCGCAATTTGTACACCACTGCGCAGACCTAAGCGGCGAGTTTTGTTGTCATGTTTTGCTGTCCTTTTCATGACTTATATGGTAATGAATTGCGAGCCGGGCGTCTACCCCGCTTTCCGGCTATCTTAGCAGGGGACTCACGGCGTGTGGATCAAGCAAACCGAGCTCGCGGCCATTGTACCCGAACGACCCCAGCAGCTCGCCGGATGCCGCGTCGTACAGATTCGCGCGCCGAAAGCGCAGCCCGACCATCCGGCCGCGCCCTAATGCAAGCATTTCCGAGTGTCCGCCGCGAGCAATGATGTGAGCGCTCTGACCGCTGTCGCCGGCGAACCGCAGATGCACGAACGCTTCAGAGCCTTCCGGCATGATCGCCACAATCTCCAGCCGGCCGTCGTCTTCAGCCGGTTCGGGAACTATAACGGTTGCTTCCGGGCGAGCATGCAGAATAACGCGCCGTCCAGCCAACGGCCGGCACTGCCGGTCTACCCGCAGAAAGCAGAAATTATCGGGTTCGGGAATCAACAGCATTCGATCACCGGCATCGTGCAGCTCGCCGGCGATGAGGTTAGTCTTGGGGTTTCCGGTAAACTCGGCAACCTTCGCGGTTGCGGGCACCTGATACACGCGCTGGGGGCCGTCGCACTGCGCGATCGCACCGTCCTGCAGCACCGCTATCCTGTCGCCGAGGATCATCGCCTCGTGCTGATCGTGGGTAACGTACAGCGATGTGGTGCCCAACTGCCGGTGCAGGCCGCGCAACGCCGAGCGCAATGAGCCGCGCAGCTTGGGATCAAGCGATGACAGTGGTTCGTCGAACAGCAGATAGCTCGGGCGCGCGGCGATAGTACGCGCGAGCGCAACACGCTGCTGCTGACCCCCCGAGAGTTGCTTGGGCCTGCGACGCCCGAAACCCGCGAGGTCAACCATGTCAAGCGCCGCGTGCACTCGCCGTGCTATCTCGCTCTTCTCGATTTTCCGGACCTTCAGTGCAAACGCCACGTTCTCGTACACCGTCATATGCGGATACAGCGCAAACTGCTGAAACACCATGCCGATCTCACGATCCCGCGCAGGGTAGTCGATTCCAAGCTGCTTGGAGAACACGCAGCTCTCACCGAGGTGTACTTCCCCGGCATCGGGCGCTTCAAGACCTGCCACGCACCGAAGGAGAGTGCTCTTGCCACATCCCGATGGGCCAAGCAAGACCAGGAACTCGCCCGGGTTCACCGAAAGATCAAGCCGTTTCAGTACCGGTACCTTCCCGAACCTCTTGTCCAACGCACGCAACTCAATAGCCGCCATACGCTTACTCCCCTATCTATAGTATCACAACCCGAAGCCCTGATCGCCAAGCAAATACTCCAGCTCGGCATACGCATTGAGCAATCGCAGTTGCTCCTCGAGCACCGCGAGGCGCGTCTCCTCGAGCTCCAACGCCGCATTGCGAAGCTCCAGCGCGTCCATCAACCCCTCGTCATAGTCCTGCTCAGCAAGCTCGTATGCCAAACGCGCAGTCTCCTCGGTGAGCGCCCTCACCCTCAGCGCCTCCTGTGTTCGCTGAACACGACGAACCAACTGCTCCACCACCTCGGCTGCTTCCTCACGCAGGTCAATCAATCGCAGCTCGCGCTCGGCGATCCTGCGTTCACGGTTCTCAACACTCACACGTGCCGCGGAGCTCGGCACTAGGCGGTCGAGCCCCAACGAGAGCGACAGCTGCACCTGCCCGCTGGTCCTCCAGTTCTCGTCGTCCAGCCAGGGATCACTGAACGGGGTGCTGTGCGTTCGCGAGATCGAGTAACTCAGCGAGAGATTCGGCAAATTGCGATCGCGCTCCAACTGCACGGCGAGCTCGTCTTCTGTGATGCGCAGTTGCTCGGCGCGCACCGCAGGCCGAACTTCGCGATACACGGCAACAAGCCGGTCGGCCTCCAGCTCAATCAGCTCAACCGACAACTCATCGACGAGCTCAACACGCGTGTCACGCGCAAAGCCCAGCAACAACGCAAACTCGGTCTCGGCGGCCCGCAGATCGTCTTCCAGCGCCGCCAGCTCAGGCAGGTGCCGCTGCCACGCTACCTGGTCGGAGAGTTTGGTATAGCGTGACGCCAGACCGTCCTCGTAATCGGCCTTGGACCGGCGATAGCGCAGCTCTGCGGTCTCAACCGCATCACGCTTGACCCGAAGCTCAGCCTGCTGCACTAGAATCGCGTAATACGCGCGGCGCACGTTGCGCCGCAACAGCCGCTCGGACTCCTCGTACGATATCTGCCCCTGCTGATACTGCAGCACCGCGCGCCGGCCTTCACGGATCGTCGCAATTGAGAGGCTCAAAGACGCCTGCGCCCCGGCCGAGACGGTATACGGATCCGAGACGCGCGCCGGAAGCGAGCGCGAAAGCGAGCTCGAGCCTGAGACGCTCGGCAAGAACCGGTTCCACCCCGTCTCAGCCAAGCGCCGCTCACTCGCAAGCGCCAGCCGCTCGATCCGAAGCCCGCGATTAGCGACCAAAGCGCGGTCGATGGCCTGCCCCACCGTAAATGCCGGCCGCTCACCACCGCCGAGGGGAAGCTCAACCGCTCCCGGCTCGGCGCCGAGAGGCGGCGGGGCACCACCGGCCGCGAACGCCACCGCCAGAAGCAGCGCACCCCCCATCGCGCCGCGCGCGCGGCGACGGGGCCGGAGCCGGGCACCACCCCACCTCATGACTGCACAAACCCGTCGCGTACACGCGGAGGTTTCATGAACTGCAGAACGCACGGCACCATATACAATGTGAAGATCGTTGAGACCGCCAGCCCACCGGAAACCGCAATGCCGAGTGGCTGTATGATGTTGGTGCCGTCCCCAAGCGCCAGCGCAATCGGCAGCATCCCCAGAATCGTCGTCGCCATCGTGATCACGATCGGCGCGAACCGCAGCACCGCAGCGTTCAAGATCGCCTCAGAACGATCGGCTGTCCGGAGGCTCTGGCGGAAATAGAAGTCGATCATGAGAATCGCGTTGTTTACCACTATACCGCCGAGCAAAATCGTCCCCAGCATCGAGTTCAAAGACACCGTAGATTGCCCCAGATAGAGGCTCGCAATCACCCCGATAAACCCTAACGGCACGGTCAGCAGAATAACGAGGGGAACCCGTAGCGAGTTGAACTGCACCGCTAACAGCAGGTAGATGATCACCAGGCTCGCCAGCAAGGCGACTATCAGCGACTCAATCGCCTCGTCGATTGCCTCACGGGGATTCTCGACGCGCAGGCTGTAATCCAGCGGGAGGTCAAGCTCACGCTCGAGCATCTCGACCGTTAGGGCCTGCTTCAGCGCGCGCTCGCCGTCGGCCGCGTCGGAGCGCATGCGGGCTTGGATGCGGTAATCGCGCTCGCCGTCTTGAGACACGATCCGGCGCACCGACTGCTCGCGCTTGAGATCGAAGAAATGCCGCAGCGGAATCCCACCGCCGTTGTACGGCACCAGAAACCGCTCGAACTCTTTGCGGCTCGTCACCGCACCGTCAGGATACTGTAACCGCACCCGCACCGGATGATTCGCCTCGGTCATCTCTATCACCTGACGTCCGGCAAGCAGCATCTGCCCGAACGACACCAGACCGTTGACCGAAAACTCCGGGATCTGATCGATCACGTGCCGTCGCGGCCGCAGAATGAGCTCTTCGGTTAAGCCCAGCGGCGGGTTCGTAAATACATTGCCGTACAAGTCGTGGCCACGGATGAGATCCGCCGCCTCACCGAGCACTGAAACCGCCAGGAGCGGGTCCTCACCGTCGATCGTGAGATGCAGGTCCATCATGCGGGGAAGCGGAATCGCCGCCGGATCCCACGGGAACACCGCGAAGCGCCAGTCTTCGTCGCTCACGTAGGTATCACGGAGCTCGTCCTCAATGCGCTTCATCGCGCGCGATGAGCGCAGCGACAGCGTGATGCTGCCGGCGTTCTCTGATCGAATCTGCACAAAGACGTTCGTAAGCTCATCGGCATACCGCTCCATGAGCTGTTGCTCGATCGGTATAACCTCGTCGAGGAGGTCTTCCTGGTCGTTGATCCGGCTGTGACGAAACCACAGCACAACTTTGTCGCTCTGCGGGTCGGCAATGATCTCGGCCGGAATCTTCGGCAATACGTTGAGCACCAGCGCCGGCAGTAGCACCGCCGACCCGGCGATGAATACCAGCGACGTTGAACGTGAAGCCAGCAGGCGGCGCAAACTCGCGCGGTACACGTGCGTCAAGGCGCCGAGGATACCCGTTGAGAGCCGGCCGAGAACCCCCCGGTCGAGGTCCTCGGGCTTCTCACGCCGAAACAGGTAATGCGCCACGAGCGGCACCACCGCCAGCGCCACTATCATCGAGCAGCCCAGCGCAAACACCACGGCAAGCGCCAGATCCCCGAGGATTGCGGCAGTGAGCGGCGAGGTGAAGGTCAGAGGAAGAAACACCGCGACGCTCGTGAGGGTCGCAACTACCACCGCCGAGCGCACCTCCCGCACTGCGTTTAGTATCAGCCGTATTGTCGCCTCTCCGCGTTCCGGATGCAGCTTGCGGTGCCGATGGATATTCTCCATCACCACGATCGTAGAGTCGATGATCATCCCAACCGAGAGCGTCATACCGCCCAGCGAGATCAGGTTGACCGAGATCCCGGCCAAATACATCAGGATAAACGAGTACGTCATCGTGAGCGGAATCGAGAGGCCGATAATAAAGATATTGCGCGGCTCGCCCAGCAACAGTACGATCACCAGCATCGCGAAGGTAGCGCCGAGCAGCGCCGCCTTCAGGACGTTGCCGACCGCGTTGTCGATGAACGCAGCGGGGTCGACCAGGTGCTCGTAGCGCACCGGCACGGCAAACGCTGCGGTAGTTTCGGCTAAAATCGCCGAAATATCATCGGCCATGCGTTTGATGTTGCCCCCGTCTACCGGGTCGGCATAAATCATTACCGCGCGTTCGCCGTTGGCACGAAACAGCCGCCGCGGAAGGTCGTAGCGTACCGAGACCTCGGCAACATCCTCCAGGAGCACCGGATTGCCTTCCGCGGAGGCAACTTGAATACGGTGGATATCGAAAATCGAGTCTATCCCGTGCTTCACGCGCACGTTGGTTTGCTCGCCGCGCGAGGTGAACGACCCCAGCGACTGCGGGCGGTAGCCGCTCTGCACGCTCTGTGCCACCCCATCGGGCGTCAGACCATGGCGCAGCAGGGCATCGTGGTCGAAGCGCAGATCGGCGCGCAGCTCTTCTACGCTGACGATATCCACCGACTCGGCGTCCTGCACGCGACTCAGCGGCCCGCGCAGCACCGGCTCGATCATGTTGTAGAGGGGAATCGGGTCCAGCTCGGGAGAGTACACCGCAACCGCGAGGTAGCCCGGGTTCTCTCCGCGCCAGGTGGAAACGTTGTAATCGCGGCTCTCGTCCGGCAGGCGGCTGCGCAAAGCGGACATCGCGCTCTCAACGCGGCTCATCGCCTCATCGGGATGCTCGCGCCAGGCAAACTCCACCCGAAAGCGTGAGTTCCCGTTTTGGTAAGTGGCTTCGACGATGTCAACTCCACGAATCCCGCCGAGCGTGTTCTCGATCTCATCGGCGTAGGCTTCGTGAAAATCAACGGCACTGTGTGTGGGGTGTGAAAGCCGGACGCTGACCTGGGGCTTGCGCATGTTGGGGTAGAGCTTCGTCGGCAGCTCGCTCACCGCCACAACACCCACAACCGCGAGCACTGCCGCCAAAAGCAGAATACCGCGCCGGCGTGAGAACACAAACTCAAGCATTGTCTTCGCCGCTCACCGTCACCCGCTGCCCGTCCTGCAGGCGGCCGCGCGACCACACCACAAAGCGCTCGCCTTCAGCGAGACCGTTGTGGATCATCACCATCTCACCGAACTCATCGCCGAGCTCAACCCGCCGCAACTCAGCGACACCGTCGCTAACGACGAACAAGTGGTACGCGCCGCGCCTCATCACCAGGTGCTCACGCTCAACCAGTATGCCCGAGCTCCGGCCGGTTTCAAACTCAAAGCGCAGGAATTGCCCGATAAACCCACCTTGCGCAGGGTTCACCGTAACCTCTACCGGAAACAGACCCGAACGGTAATCCGGCACCAGCGCCGCCCGGCTTACCCTTCCGGTAAACTCAACACCGCGCTGCGGATCACGGGCGGTAACCCGATCTCCGCGCACCACCGCGTCAACGTCCTTGTCGCTCACGAACAGCTGCGCGACAAAGGCCGAAGTGTCGGCAATCGCGGCGACCTCGTCGCCTTCGCGCAGCTCATCACCGCTTGAGACGAGCAACTCGGTCACCGTGCCTTCTATGCGGGCCGTTACGGCTACGGGGCGAAAATCGGAGCTTGCGGTTCGGCGGTGCAGTGTCATCAGCGTTTCATCGGCGTGCACGTAATCGCCGGGTGCCACCCGCACCTGATCAACGATGCCGGTAATGCCGGCCCGATGGGTGACTACCCGTTGCGGCCGCAACCGGCCGGCATACTCAATTGTGGCATGCACGCTTTCACGCACAGCCTGCTGAACGCGCACCTCAACCGGCGGCTGCGTAGCAGCGAGCGGCTTCGCTGCGATCAAGCCGCCGAGTCCTATCGCGAACGCCGCAACCAACAACGCCGCACGTGGCAATGCATACCGGTGGTGCCGAAAACGTAATACCCACCGGTGAGGCAAACCAAACATCTCGTCCTCCGGCGGTGAGGTGATCACCGCGCAACCTTTGTAAGCTATGATAACGCACGGACTGAGGCAAATCACACCGCTGATAAGGCGCAACCGCGGCCGACTCGAGCTGAGCTAACGCCACGCGGCCTGCAGCCGGCGCGCGTGCTCGTAATCAAGCTGCTCCCGCCGCCGCACGCGCTCACTTGCAGAAAGGTGAGTGAGCACCTGCGCTATCAGGCGACGAGCCTCGTCACGGTCGGAGAGCGGCGGCAGATCTACGCTGCCCTCGTAGGCGGCCGCGCGACTCAAGGCGTCTTCAGCGGCCTCGTACTCCCGCCGACGCTCACCCCGGCGCCGCTCGCGCTCCTCGCGACTCCAGTTCCGCTCATACAGCGCCTCGGCGAGGGAAAGGTAAAACGCATGATAGACGAAAGGCGCATCCTCAGGCGCCGCTGCCCGCCGGCGCTCGTGCAACTCCACCGCCAGCCGTGCGCTCGAGACCGCCGCGCGGTCGCTGCCCCACGACAAGGGGCGCCCCGGCAACTCACGGTACAGCTGCCCCATCAGGAAGTGCGCCTCCGCGATCCGGGGATTACGCTCGAGCGCTTCGCCGATCAGCTCACGCACATCACGCATACTGCGGAGCGCCCGCAAGCGGCCTTCCTCGCGTGCCCGCAACGCCACCGCCGCCGCCTGCCAGAACCGCGGCGCGGCGGCTGCTTGATCGGCCCGAGCAGCTCGTTCGGTCGAATCCTCGATGCGCCGCAGCCGCTCGACGAGCGCGTCACGCTCTACCTGCTCGGCGCGATACTGCAGCTCAAGCTCGGCGAACTCGGCACGCGCGCGGCGCCACAACACCGCCGCACGTTCGGACTCATCAGCCGCAGCATGCGCTTCGCTGCGCTCATAACCCTCGACCGTCGCGATAACCGCGGCGTGGCGGTCGAGCTCGTGGAGCCGATCGAGCTTCTCCAACAGCCAGGTGAGCCCGCCGCCGGCATCTCTCCCCGGCGCAATCCCAGGTATCGCCGGCACCAGCATAACCCCGAGCATCAGGAACAGCTTTCCGGCAAGTCGCATTCCACCGAGTTTTCGCATAATCAATTCGCCTGCAATCATAACCTGTTGTTCTCCAATAGTGTACCTACCGGCCTGGAACGCGCTACACTCAAGAGCATGATGAGCTCGCTCAGAGACGCGTTTTACCGTTTGCTGCGCGGTTCGCGTCCCGAAACGCGAAGCACCGCTACAGCGGGCGCTAAACACTTACCGTTTTTCAAGCTCACCGAGGCTTGTGATTCTAACCAGTGTCCGCTCTGTCGATTGCGTCAACACGCGCTGGAAGCCTATTTGGAATCCTTGGTGTACCAGGGAGTGAACGACCGCCGGTTTCGCGCCGAGTTCGATCGCAACAGGGGCTTCTGTCCGTATCACGCGCACGCGTTTCTCGCGAAGCAGGACCGCCTTGCGGTGGTGATCACGCATCGGCAGCTTGTAGTTGAGGCGATCGCAGAAACCGAGCAGCCGGCCGTATCGCTGCGAAAGCGCGGGGCGCTGTTCGACGCCCAGGCGGCTAACGCGGGGGCCGCGATCGCACCTGCCCAACCCGACGCCAAATCCGGTCCCACGAGGCGCTGCCAGATATGCGCGCTGCTCAACGACACCGAGCTACAGCACCTGAGAACCTTGGCAAACTATATCGACGACGAGGAGCTGCGCGGCTACTTCGAGAGGTCCGCCGGGCTTTGCCTACCACACTACCGCAAGCTCGCGCGGTTGCCCTGTCAGATCCCTGCGTGGTTGCATACGCTACAACAATCGCGGCTGCAGGAGGCACTCGCTGCGGTGGACGAGTACATCAACGAGACGAACTACACCCTCTCCGGAAACAGCGTCCGGTTAAACGAGCCGCATCTGCGGAACCTGCCTAACCGGCTGGTAGGTTTGCTCGTTGGCTACGCCCCGGATCAGGACCTCGGCGTATGAACTGCGGCACTGCAAAACGCTACCGATGCCCTGCCGCGATGCCGCCCGCGCCGATGCGGCCGGCTGCCAGGCTCCCGGGCCTGACAGTGCTACTGGTCGTCGGAATGCTGTTCGTGATGCTGCCGGCGGCTGACGCGATCGAGGCGCCCGAACCGGCCTTGGAACGCCTGCAAGCCTCCGACGGCATTTGGCTCAGCTACCTCGCGTTCGAACCCGACAGTCCGCGCGCGGCGGTAATGCTATTCCATCGCGGGGGCCTGCACTCCCGCTCGGGGGGCTATCGGAAGCTCGCAGAGAAGCTCAGCGGCCGGCACCAGCTCGCGGTGTATCTCGCCGATATTCGCGGGCACGGAGCATCCGGCAAAGAACCGGGCAGCGCGCACTCGATCAACCGCGTGCTACAGGACATCCGCGAGCTGTACGACCATCTGCGCGAGCGCACCCGGGTCCGGGTTTACCTGGCAGGACACTCGTCAGGGGCGGGGATGCTGGTGAACTACGCGGTCTATCCGTACCGGCGCGAACCGGCCGGCTATCTCCTGATCGCACCCGACTTCGGACCGGACGCGGGAACACAGCGCTCCGAAGCCCCGGCGCTCGCTACTCGCCGCACCGCGGTGTTTGCGCTTGCCTCCGCCACGATCGGACTCCTCGGCGGCCGCAGAACCGCGCTGGACTTGGCCGAGGTCGAAGACGAAATCCGGCAGGACCCGCTTGTGCACACCAGCCTGAGCCGCAACATTGCGGTTGCGCTTACACCGCGTAGACCGCAGGCGCAGGTCAATCGCATCGCTCGCCCAACCGCGTTCATCGTTGGGGAGCATGACGAGTACCTGGACCCTGGACGCGTGCTCGCCTACCGCAACCTTCTCCCGGCTTCGGTCCGCCCATTCTCCGTCGCAGAGCTAGTACCCGATTCGGATCACAGCTCGGTAATCAACTACGGCGCCGAGGTGATTGCAGGCATAATCGCCGATTGGGAAGCGACTCCTACCGTCGCACTCGGTCAACCGGCCGTCGAAGCGCTTGCAGCAACGGACGCATTAGACCCGTACCCGTACCGCCCCTATCGAGAGACCACGGCGGCGCTGTTCTTGAGCTCCTTGGCCGAAGCTGAGCTGTCAATCCTACACGAACGCGCTCGGCGGCTGAACACCGCCGGCGAGCCGGCGATGTCGCAGAACTACACCGGTATTCGGATCGCGGCTGCCGCGGGACCGACACACGGCGAGCTCGCTCTCAGCGGGTTTGCCCGGCCGGTGTCGGCGCTTGAGCTCGAGCTCGGGGCCGTGGCCGCCACCGGCTGGTCGATAGACAACGGCGACGAGGGGCTGCGCACCGCAGAGACAGGCGAACCACTGCGCGACGACCCGCACGGCGCGCTGCTCCTGCGGCCGTTTGCAGCTGCTCGGACAGAGCTCCAGACGCGCCGGCTCGGCGCCGGCCGATGGTTCGGTATCGTCGGGCGCCTCGGCGCCGAGTTGACGCACACCACACTGTTCCGCAGCGACGCCTCAGCCTACGAGTACCGCATGACCGGCCGGCGCGAACCCGGGTGGACCGGCACACTGCGTGGGGTTATCGGTTACGATCCTCCGCTGATGCTCTCGCGAGTAGGGGTTGAGGCTGAGCGCACCCGTGACGGCGTACTCGAGGATGGGCGCAACGAGCCGTGGTTCACCACCGTCCGGCCGGTGCTGTCGTTCACTCCTCTCGATCGGCTTGAGCTGCACGCTTTCCTGGAGTTTGCCGACCGCGAGATCCACGACGATGACGAACGCGAGCGTTCCCGGCGTGATGCATTAGCGGTGTATCGCGCCGGACTCACCGTATCCTGGCGGTTCTAAGGAGTAGCAGCCGGGGATCGGTGCTTGCAGCGCGGCCCAGCCGGACGTGGGCATTTCGCGCGCTTAAGGAGGCAGCATGAAACATCCGAGTCTAAAGCGTTTCGATGATAGACTGAAGGCATTGTTCGATGAGGTGGACAACTACCTCGAGCAACATTACGGCGATCGCTACCCGCTACACCCGGCACGCGCCAAGCAGGGAGCAACCCAAAATAAGGAGCACTCGGGACTGTTCAGCGTTGGGGCGAGTTTCAGCGCCGGATACGGTTCGGACCACGGGCGCGGATACGTCGTAGAGGTCGATATGGTGACACTCGCCGAGGTGCCGGATGACATTGAGGAAGAGATCGACGAAGCGGCGGCGCAAAAGGTGCGTGATCTCCTTCCGCTGTATTTTCCCGACCGCCAACTCGAGCTGGTCCGCGACGGACGCGTTTTCAAGATCCACGGAGATTTGAGCCTCGGTAACGTGTGATCCCGGCAGCGCCGCGCGTGACCATGCACGCGCGGCCCGCGCCGGCGCCCATGCCGCCGAGCAAATCCGGCGGGTGAAACTACCCGGCGGCTTGATACTGCCCGAGCCATCTGCGGTTGCATATCAAACTCAATTGGATGATACTCTTCGACAGACACCCACACACCGGAGGCGGTCATGATCATCCGAAACGGACAGGTCGCATTGCCGGGCTCACCGCGACTGGTGCGGGCCGACCTGCAGGTAGCCGACGGGAAGATAAGCGCAATCGGAACCAAGCTCGCCGCCGATGGCGAGCCGGAGGTCGAGGCCGGAGACCTTGAAGTGTTCCCGGGCGGAATTGACCCGCACGTGCATTTCTTCGACCCCGGTTTTCCGGACAAAGAGGACTTCTTCCACGGTACCGCAGCTGCGGCGGCAGGCGGCGTGACCACCATCATCGACATGCCGGACACATCCGATCCTCAAGTCATCAACCTAAAGAACCTCAAGCACAAACGCTCGCTGGTAGAGCGCAAGGCGGTGGTAGATTTCGCGCTTTTCGGGGGCGTGTCGGCCCAGGCTTTCGCCTCCGGTTTCCCGCGCTGGATGCACGAGCTCGCACCTTACGTGCCGGCCTTCAAAACTTACGCTACTTCCGGAAGCGCACTGTTCAGCCGCTTGAACCACTACCAGTTCTACCGTGTGCTCGAGGTCGCGCGCGCACTACAGCGGCCGATTCTGCTGCACGCCGAGGATGCCGATTTCGTACTGCCGGCCGGCGAAGCACTGCGGGAAAGCGGCGACTCGCCGCGTGTCTTCTACCAGTCACGTCCCGAGATCGCCGAGACGCTCGCGGTGTTCGCAGCCTCGGAGATCGCCGAGACGCTGCAGGCTCCGCTGCACATTGTGCACATCGGCACCGCGCGCGCGGCTGAGATCGTCGGTGGGCGCAGCACCACCACCGGTGAAACCTGCCCACAGTACCTCGCGTTCGACCTTACCGATTTCGAGCGCATCGGCTCGCCGTTGAAGATCACTCCCCCGGTAAAGCAGGCGGGTGAAAAGAACGCTCTGTGGCACCACCTCGCCGGCGGAGTGATCGATTTCGTAGCTTCAGACCACGCCCCCGGCTCGCACGCTGAGAAGAACACCGGCTCAATCTGGACCGATTACGCCGGCATCCCCGGAGCACCTACACTGTTTCCGTACCTCTACTCGGGCGGGCTGCGCGAAGGTCGTCTGACCCTGCCGCGCTTTCTCGAGGTTACAAGCGGCGCCGCCGCACGACGCTACGGGCTCGACGACCGCAAGGGCCGCATTGAGGTCGGCATGGACGCCGATCTCACCCTCGTTGATCCGGCGGCAATCCGTGTCGTCCGCGGAGCAGAGTCGTTCTCACGTGGAAAGATCACTCCGTTTGAAGGCATGCAGATGCACGGGCACGTGTACGCCACCCTAGTTCGCGGCACGGTGGTCTACCGCGACGGAGAGATTATCGCTGAGCCCGGCACCGGACGCTTCGTGGCTCCGGCGGCTGCTGAATCCGAGGCCCCCCGGTGAAAATCGTTCGCCGGCGAATGAAGGAGCGCTTTCTATGATCGTGATCAAGAACGCCCGGGTCTTACAGTTTGACCCGCCGCGCTGCACCGATCCGCTTGAAATCATAATCGACGGCACAAGGATTGCGGCCGTGGGTGAGGCGGAGTCGCCGGGTCTCAGCGTGCCGGGCCGGCGCGGTGCGGCGGCCGAGATCGATGCAGGAGGACGCATCGTCATGCCGGGACCGGTGTGCGGGCATCACCATTTCTACTCCGGGCTTGCGCGCGCGCTTACTGCCGCGGTAGGCCCCACCCCCGACTTCGTGTCGGTACTCAAGCACCTGTGGTGGCGGCTCGACCGCGCACTCACGCGTGAGATCCTCGAGGCCTGCGCTGCGGTCACCGCGCTCGAAACCGTGAAGAGCGGCACCACCGCCGTTGTCGACCATCACGCCTCGCCGTCGTTCATCGATGGTTCACTTTCCACCTTAGCCCATGGGTTTCAGGCGCTCGGCCTGCGTGGTGTGCTGTGTTACGAAGCAACCGACCGTCACGGCCTTACGGACATGCGCGCCGCGATTGCCGAAAACACGCGCTTTGCCGCCGAGGTTGCCGCGGACCCTGCCGGCGAAGACCGGCTGCTGGCTGCGGCCGTCGGTGCGCACGCTCCGTTCACGCTGAGCGATGAGAGCCTCGCGGCGCTCGCCGAGGCGGTGAGGTCCACGGGCGGGGGGCTGCATATCCATGTGGCGGAGGACCGCTTCGACCCGTCGCACGGACGTTTGCGCTACGGCGAGGAGCTCATCGCACGCTTGCAGCGCTTCGAACTGCTCTCGACTAAGACGATTGTGGCTCACGGCGTGTATCTCTCGGACGAGGATATCGAGCGCATCAACGAAGCCGACGCGACGCTCGCGCACAACTGCCGCAGCAATATGAACAACGGCGTGGGTTACAATCATCAACTGCCGCGCTACAACCGCGTTGTGATCGGCACCGACGGAATCGGCAGCAATATGTTCGAGGAGCTGAAGTTCGCGTACTTCAAGCACCGTGACGCGCGGGGTCCACTGGGTCCCGACGCCTTCGCGCGTTTCCTGAGTAACGGCAACCGGGTCCTGGAGCGCTACTTCAACCGGCCGTTCGGGCGCATAGAGCCCGGCTACACCGCCGACATCGTAATCAGTGACTACCGCGCACCGACCCCGCTGGCGCCGGAAAACGCCGCCGGTCACCTCGTGTACGGCATGCACGCCGGCGACGTCCGCACCGTAGTCGTGAACGGGCGGCTGGTAATGCACGAGCGCGAGATCAACGCCGACATCGACGGCATCTACGCGCGTGCTCGTAATGCGGCCGCCGAGCTGTGGAAACGAATGGACCGCCTATCCCCATAGGCCCGAAATCACGGCGGCGGGAACACATGCTCGCAACGAAACCGCCCGCTAAGGAGAGTGAAGCGATGATTCCCAACACCGATATCCGTTGCAAGTCTGAACGCTACCACGATTACACCGTAAGCAATCTCGCACGTTTAGTGCAGACTAAGTCATACAGCGGGCAGGAACAAGAAGCAGCCGAGCTGATCGTTGAGCTCTGCCGGGAGGCGGGACTCAGCGGGGTGCGCATCGACGGACTCGGCAACGTGATCGCGCGCGCAGGAACCGGACCGCGCGTTCTTGCAATCGACGGACATATCGACACCGTGGAGATCGGCGACCCGGCGCAGTGGAAGCGTGACCCGTTTTGCGGCACGGTCGCCGACGGCTATCTCCACGGTCGCGGCGCTGCCGACCAAAAAGGCGGGGCCGCGGCAATGATCACCGCCGCGCGTATCTTAACCGAGCTCGGATACGACGAGGAGTTCTCGGTTTACTTCACCTTCACCGTGATGGAGGAAGACTGCGACGGAATGTGCTGGCGCTACCTCATTGAACACGAGAAGCTGGTTCCCGAGTTCGCGGTCTCAACCGAGCCCACCAACCTGGGGTTGTACCGCGGCCAACGCGGGCGCATGGAAATGGAGCTGTCGTTCGCCGGCGTCTCGGCACACGGCAGCGCCCCGGAGCGCGGCGAAAACGCCGGCTACAAGGCCGCGCGCGCTGCGCTTGCAATCGGCGGGTTGAACGAGCGCCTTGAGCCCGACGAGGACGGCTTTCTCGGCAAAGGCACGCTGGTGGTCTCACAGATTCATGCCCGGGGTCCGTCGCAGTGTGCGGTCCCCGATCAGGCTCGGCTGTACGTAGACCGCCGCCTCACCTGGGGCGAGACCAAGGACAGCGCAATAGCCGAGATTCGCGAGCTGTGCGGACCGGAGCTCAAAGGCGTCGCCGTTCCCGAGTATAATAAGCCGAGCTGGCGAGGTACCGTCTTCACCCAAGAGCTGTACTTCCCCACCTGGAAGACACCGGAGGATCACGCTCTTGTGCAAGCCGGGGTGCGTGCGTTCGGGTCGCTCCATGACGATCCGCCGCGCGTCGACAAATGGACCTTTTCCACCAACGGCGTTGCAATTGCCGGATACCACAAGGTTCCCTGCATTGGGCTCGGGCCCGGTGACGAAGACCAAGCACACGCGCCGAACGAATGCATTCGCATCGCCGACCTTGCACCCGCGGCGGCCTTCTACGCCGCCTTGCCGTACGCGCTGAGCGAGCATTAGCGGGCCGGCCAGAGCGGAGGCGCGATCGCGCGTGCAGTTACGCCGCACCGACAACCACCGAGTAAGCGGGAGGGCGATATGCAGGATTCGATCACATTCACCGTCAACGGCACCGCGGTTACGATCAACCGCGAGGACCGGCGTACGCTGCTCACCCTGCTGCGCGATGAGCTCGGGCTCACCGGCGCCAAAAACGGATGCGGCGTCGGGGAGTGCGGAACCTGTACCGTCTTAGTAGACAGCCGCGCGCAGCGCGCCTGCCGCGTGAGCATCGCGGGACTAAACGCCAGCGTGATCGAGACAGTGGAGTCGCTTGCCGCCGGAGAAGTGCTGCACCCCATACAGCAAGCGCTGCTTGTCTCCGGCGCAATACAGTGCGGGTTCTGCACACCCGGCATGCTGATGGCGATCAAGAATCTGCTCGACGATAACCGAGACCCCACTGAAAGCGAGATCCGCCGCGCGCTCCGCGCTAATCTCTGCCGCTGCACCGGCTATGAGGCAATCGTAGACGGCGTGAAGCGGGCGGCGCGCGCTCTCGCGGGTGACCCTGAGGCACTGCAGCCGCCGGCCTCGGCGCCGGTTCCGCGTCTGGAGGGCCGTGCAAAGGCAACCGGCGCGTTACGATACGCCGGCGACCTCACCCGACCCGGCACGCTTCACGGCGCGCTCGTATTCTCAGAGCACTCGCACGCCGAACTGCTCGGAGTCGATACCTCAGCCTGCGCCGCCGCGCCCGGCGTACAGGCAGTGTACACTGCCGCCGACCTGCCCGGGCGCAACGGCTTCGGGCTGCAGGTTCCCCACCAACCGGTCTTCGCCTATGATCGCGTTCGCTATCTCGGCGAGGTCGTCGCCTGCATCGTCGCCGAAACAGCCGCTGCGGCGCGCGCGGCGCGCGAGAAGCTCGCGGTGCGTTATCGCCCGCTTGCGGCGCAGCGCGACCCGGCTGCGAACATGCAGCCCGGAGCCGATGCGCTGCACCCCGGCGGCAATATCGCCGAGCACGTTGCCTTCACACGCGGCGACCCCGAGCGCGCTTTTGCCGAGGCCGACCTGGTAGTAGAAGGCGAGTACCGCGTGCCGCCTGTGGAGCACGCTTACCTCGAACCCGAGTCCTGCCTCGCGGTGCCCGAAGAGGACGGCTACGCAGTCACGGTCTACGCTGCGACCCAAGGCGCCTTCGCCTTCCGCGAAATGATCGCAGCTTCGCTCAACCTCCCGCCCCAGCAGGTTCGAGTGATTCAAACCATGCCCGGCGGCGGCTTCGGCGGCAAGGAAGAGCCCACGGTACATATCCAGGCTGCGCTCGCTGCGCTGCAGACCGGCCGCCCGGTGAAGATGACGCTCACCCGTGAAGAATCGATCCGCATCAGCACCAAGCGCCACGGGGCGGTACTGCGCATGAGCCACGCGCTCAGGGCCGACGGCACCATCATCGGCTTCCGCTCGCGGAGCGTCTGCGACGCAGGGGCCTACCTGTCACTCACCAAGCCGGTGGTGTTCCGCACGGTAGTGTGCGCTGCCGGGCCGTACACCATTCCGAACGTCTCGGCAGAGGGGTACGGCGTTTACACCACCACGAATCCGGCCGGTGCCTTTCGCGGGTTCGGGAGTACCCAAGTTGCGTTCGCCTCCGAGCGGCAGATGGACAAGATCGCCCGCCGCCTCGGGGTCGATCCGTTCGCGCTGCGTCGCAAGAACGGCCTCGCCCCCGGGCGGCGCACCATCACCGGCCAACCGGTGCAAACCGACAGCTCCGCGTATCTCAAAACCCTGGAAACCGTAGAGCGGGCACTCGCCGAGGAGCGCGAAGAACTCATGTGCGCACCGCTTGAACCCGGTTGGCGCCGTGAAATCGGCGTCGCCAGCTCGTACAAGAACGTAGGCTTGGGCAAGGGACTGCCCGACAGCGCCGGCGCGGAGGTAGAGCTGCTGCCGGAAGGCCGCTTGGTGGTGCGCGTCGGCGCCACTGACATGGGCCAGGGCTCTGACACCATAATGGCGCAGATCGCCGCACGCGCGTTCGGCGCCCACTACGAGTGCGTCACGGTGATCTCGAGCGACACAGCA
Organism: Spirochaetaceae bacterium; assembly: GCA_003556605.1. Taxonomy (GTDB): domain Bacteria; phylum Spirochaetota; class Spirochaetia; order DSM-27196; family SLAA01; genus B1Sed10-166. Next base: position 3,649 of record PWQX01000167.1, on the reverse strand, counting down.
CAATGCCCCGACGGCGGAATGACCACCGCAAGCCGCCAAACCTTCATCACCGGAAACGCGGTGTGCCTCGCCGCCGCGCAGCTCGCAGCAAGGCTGCGCGGTACACCGCCGAACTCCAAGACTATTCACGCCGACACATCGTCCGCTTGCGAGCGCAGCTACCCCGTGCTCGGCCCAACCGAGCTCGGCATGCTCGCCGCCGGAAACGGCCCCACCGCCGGCGGCGAGGGAAACGGCGCGCCCGGACTGCGCGAGCGGGTCACATACACCCCGCCCGCGACAACCCCACTTACCGCGCACGACGGCCCGGACGCCGGCGGCGACATCCACTTCGCGTTCTGCTACACCACCCACGCCGTCGTGCTCGCGGTGCATCCCGAAAGCGGGCGGGTACGCGTTGAGCGCGTCATCGCCGCCGCCGACGCCGGACGCGCGGTACACCTGCAGAACGTGCACGGGCAGATCGAAGGCGGTGTCATTATGGGCCTCGGGTACGCGCTGTCGGAGGAGTTCCGCCACGAAGGGGACCGTATCGTAACCAACTCGCTCGCAAAGCTCGGTATTCCCCGCACCGATACCTCACCCTCGATACGCAGCGAAGTCATTGAGGTGGCGCACGCCGGCGGCCCGTACGGAGCCAAGGGGCTCGGTGAGATCCCGCTCAACCCGGTTGCCCCCGCGGTCGCCAACGCCTTGGCCGCCGCACTCGGCGTTGAGCTCGACACCCTGCCGATTACCCCTGAGCGAATCATTACGGCACTCGGCTGACCCGTGAATAGTTCACACGCCGAGTGAGTACGTGCGGTATCAGAGATGGATCGCCGTGCTCTGCATCGCTGTTTCTGTAGAATGGAAGCGGGCCACTCGTGGGTGATGCCGCCTTCAGCTACCCGATTTCTCTCATACTACCCGATGCCGGTCCTTTCATTAGACCTCCGGTACGATCTGCTCAACGCCTCCGTTTGACAAACCTCTAGTCAGCGAGCCGCAGCCGGACGGGAGCGGCGCTTCAACGGAACTCGTCCAGGGCTTCGAACATAGCCTCCACATTTTCGGGTGGCACGTCAGCCTGGATGTTGTGGACGGTGGCAAACACATACCCGCCGCCGGTGAGCCAGACATCCATTCTTCGCCGAACCTCATCCCGAACTTGCTCAGGGGTTCCGCGGGGCAGCATCTGTTGGGTATCAATTCCGCCTCCCCAGAAACAGATGTCCTTTCCGTATTCGCGTTTGAGCACCTCGGGATCCATTCCCGCAGCGCTAACCTGGATAGGATTGAGTGCGTCTACTCCAATCTCGATCAGGTCGGGGATAAACTCAACTACACTCCCGCACGAGTGGTAAAATATTTTGATATGCGGCGCTCGGCGCCGGATTTCGGCAAACAGCCTGGCTTGCAGCGGCTTAATCCGAGTGCGGTACGTTTCCGGCGAGATAAACGGCCCGCGCTGCGTACCTAGGTCATCTGCCTCTGTGACCACGTCCAATAAGTCACCAACCTCACTCAACACACTGTCGTAAAACGCAATCTTGGTCTGCAGAATGCGCTCACTCACCTGGTCAATGAGACCAGGCTCCTGGTAAAGGCGAGTGAAATAGTCCTCAAAGCCGAACAGCGCTGTACCCTGGTGCAGAATTCCTCGCCCGATAGACTGGCTGAGTATAACCGGGTAGCCGGCTTCGCGCAGTGCCAGGCATTCTTCACGCAAGCCCCGGATCCTGCCGGGATCGTCACCGGCGGGGAATGGCCAGGCCAAGACTTCAGAGGCCTCCTTCTCTCTTAGCGGATGATGAAAAAAATCGAAATACAGCCCCCCCTCACGCGGCCGGCGCGACCCGATACCGGCCTCATCGAAGAAAAACTCGTACTCTCCTTCAACGGTAACCTGTCCTTTGAAGGTGGATGAACCGCCAGGTTTGACACCCCGGGTGTCTATACGCAGGAGCTCCAGCAAATCTGCGTGTGGCTGCACAGACTGTGCCGTGAAGCTGAGGATGGCCGGCTCGGCCTTGGGTAGGCCGAGGTACTCTCGTAAACGCATATAGGCGTGACGGGTAATAGTGCTTGTAGCCGTCGCACCCAGATCAACAGGGACCGCATCCGGCTCGCGGTGATTGAGTGTGTGCAGCAGCCGTTCTCTTGGGGTCACAGTCCTATTCCTCCTCTATCAGAAACTATCAGAAACGTTTCACTGTCCTATAGTGCCATCGTTATTCCACACGGGATAACTATAAGCCATCGATCACAGGATAATCTACCGCTCACGGCTCCGTGTGGCTTTGCCGGCGATCATCAGGAAAGCGCAAGACCGGCAAATACTACTGCAAATGCTTCGCAACGGCTGTACAACGCAGGGGTTGTCGCTATACTGTAGCCGCTTATGTCAGACGTCCCGGATTTGCAGTCCAAAGATATTACCGGATCATTCGCTTTCATCGCTTTTTCCGCTGCCGCATTCTTATCCGGCGCCAATCTGCGGCTGTTTGACGCACTCCTGCCGAGCGTCGCAGAGGATTTCAATGTCACTCCCGCCACGGCGGCTATTGTCGTCACTGCGTTCACCTTCGCATATGGACTATTTCAGATTATCCATGGTCCGCTAGGCGACCGCCTCGGCAAGATTCGTATTGCCGCTCTCGCTACCCTGAGCGCTTCGGCCGCCTCTTTGGGCTCGGCGTTTGCACCGACCTTAGAGTCTCTTGCACTCCTTCGGTTTCTTACCGGCGTTGGTGTCTCGGCCGTTATTCCCATGGCGCTCGCGTGGATTGGAGATCAATCTAGCTACGGGAAACGCCAGGTAACCCTTGGCCGCTTCGTGGGATTCTTACTGCTGGGGCAGGTTTTGGGACCGGCTTTTGGAGGGGTGTTATCCGAGCTCTTCAGCTGGCGCGAAGTCTTTTATGGCCTGGCCGCCGCCTTTCTAGTGGTAGGATTGGCCCTCCTAATTGAGAGCCGAAGAGTGAGATCCGCAACCGCCGTGCGAAAGGGAAATGTCATTCACGAATACCTTCAGCTTCTCAAAGACCGCTGGGTCCTCACCGTTTTGGTTACGATCTTTTTGGAAGGCTTGTTATTTTTCGGTTCACTTGCGTACGTCGGGGCTTATCTCCAGTATCGGTTTGACCTTTCTTTCGCCCTAACCGGGACTCTTCTGGCGTTTTACGGAATCGGCGGTTTTTTGTACAGTCTTTGTGTGCGCCGCCTGCTCTTGCGGATGAGCGAGAGGCGATTCTTGCAAGTCTCCGCGGGTATCCTGCTGGCGTGCTTTGCCGCGCTGGCCTTGTTGCCGACCTGGCAGCTGGCGATGCCGGTCTTGATCAGTCTGGGATTCGGCCTTTATATGCTCCACAACACCCTGCAGACAAAGGCGACCGAGATGGCGCCCGCCATCCGCGGAACGGCAATAGCAGTCTTTGCCTTCTCTCTGTTTATCGGTCAGGCCTTTGGAGTCACGCTTACCGGATTCGCGATCAGTGTTGTAGGTTACGCGTGGAGCTTCGGCGCCATCGGAGTCTTGTTACTGATACTGGCCCGTTGGTTTGCCGCTAGGGCCACCCGCTGATTTCTCACATGGGTTGCTGTGCTGTGATCAGCGGTGATAAAGCCGGGCCGCGTTCCGGTCCTCAATCCGAAACCGGGCGGCTAC
>PWQX01000165.1 GCA_003556605.1 Spirochaetaceae bacterium | reverse complement strand
GTCACTGTCGTACTGCGCGCTCCCAAAATGATTGCAGCCGGGCGAAGTAGTCCTCACCGCCCACCTGGTAGGTGTCGTTGTGACCGGCGCCGGTTATGGGGTAGAACGCCTTCGGCTCTTCGGCTGCGGCGTACAGTCGCTGCCCGTGCTCGTAAGGGACGATGCGATCGAGCCTTCCGTGCACAACCAGCAGCGGCGCGGCGATACGGTCGATCTTCGCAAGCGAATCAAACCGCGAGCGGATCACCCGTTCCAGCGGCAGGACCGGCAGCATCTCGCGCGCCATATCACGGGCTGAGGTAAACGGCGCTTCGAGAATCACTCCGGCAACTTCCCTACGGGAAGCGAGGTCGACGGCGACCGCGCTGCCGAGGCTTCTGCCGAATACCACGATACGCGCAGGAGGAACTTCAAGCCGCTCGGTGACCACCCGGTAGGCCGCATCGGCGTCGCGGTATAAACCCGGCTCCGAGGGCCGCCCCTCGCTGCGCCCATAGCCGCGATAACTCGGAATGAAAACGTCGGCGCCTCGCTGCGCGAGCCGCTCGATGTTGTCAAAGCGATGGGTGATGTTGCCGGCATTCCCGGGGAAGAACAGAATAACCACGCCCGTGGGGTTGTCATGCGAACGCGCATACCACCCGTGCAGTCTCACCCCATCCTCGGCTTCGAACGTGAGGTCGTCACGAGTGAACCACGGCGAGCTGGGATCCCAGTCGCCCTGCGGATACCGAACCGGGTGATAGATCATGCGGTTCTCAAAGAGGCGCACCAGCCCGAGACTTGCCGCAAGGAACATTACAATTACTGCAGCCGTTCTGAGTACTGTGGGGCTCATAACCGTGATTGTCCCGCGCTCGATACTTGGCTGTCAATATTCACCGCAGCCGTATTACGCGGCCGCGGGTGCGCTCCCGCTGCGCACCCGCTGTGACCGCGCGCAGCGGCCACGCGCGTTAGCGCATTGTACTCAATGCTCCATGATCGTGATCTCGACGCGCCGGTTGCGTCTGCGGCCCTCCGGCGTTTCGTTATCCGCAACCGGCCGCGTAGCGCCGAGCCCGCGAGTAAGGATTTGGTCCGCGGTCCGCACACCGCTGTCCAGCAGGTACTGTCCCACCACCAGAGCCCGTCGTTGTGACAGCGCCTGGCGGCCGGCCCAGGTGCCCGCCAAGGCGGTGTGTCCGGTAACCACAATGTCACGGTCGGGATAGCGCAGCAGAATCTCGGCGATTGAGTCGAGCTTGCTCTGCTCCGACACCAGCAGCTCGTCCGAATCGGGCGCAAACTGAATGTCTTCCAGCGCTATCGTTACCCCGCGCTCGTCGCTGTCAACGTACGCGTCCTGTACACCGTGGTCCTTGAGATCCTGCTCGATTTCTTCGCGCATCGCATCGCGGTCTAACGGGTCGGAATCAACGACGCGCGCCTCGGCCGTCCCGGAGAACTCAAAGGTCCTTCCGTCGGTGAGCGAGAACACCAGCGCGTAATCCTCTTCATAATAGTGCGGCCTGCCCGCGACATTGTCCCAATACAGCCTCTGATCGGCGTAACCGCTGATCGTGTGCGGATACGCCTGAGTGGTGCGGATATGACCGGGACGATGCAGCACGTTGTAGCGGATCTCGATCAGGTCGAGCGTCTTACCCTCACGCTCTTCAGGGCCGACATAATGATACTCCACTGCGATCGGAAAGTGGAATGCGTCGGGTATGCCGAACCCCCGCCGAAAATCGTGCACCTCCGAGCCCTTTGCACTCCAGGTGTCACCCGGCTCGAGCTCATGCTCGGGGAAGACCGGTACGTCCCGAACTACCGGCATGAAGTAATGCGGCGCGATATTGTAGTAGCCTTGCGCGTCCCGATCAAATCGTGAAATGTACTCTTCACCCCAAGAAAAAACCTGTCCCTCCAGCCGCGCCTCTTCGGAGGTTTGAAACTGCGCCTCAATACTCCCTGACTCACCGTCGGTTCCCGTCACCTCGATCGCGATACGATTGAGGATTCTCGCCTCGTGAGAGAATCGCCCGTTGATCCTGACCTCCTGATCCACAGTTGACAAAATGCGATACCGTTCGCCCTCCCGGTACTGATACAGGAACCGCCGTGCTTCGCCGTGCACTACAGACGTCGCGATGAGGACCAACACTATGACGACCGAAACTCGCTTTACCACAGGGCGACTCCTTCTACCACGCAATTGGGGCCGCCGCAGCGCGGCGACACGTTCGGGATGATATACCTACAAGCTGCAATTTGCACCACCTTGACAAACGTCACCGACGGGGATACATTTAGGCAGCGAATAGCGATACATCACAGGTGAATCAGCGTGCCGGTTACCGATATCCGCTCCATGCCGAGCAAGCGCGATCTACTGGTCGCGACCGCCTCAGCCTCTCACGCGCAGCTTCCGCGCCTCCTCGGCCCGTTACTGGCCCACGCGTATCGTGCCGCCCGCAGCGGGGGTGACTTCATTCTTGAGCGCTCGGAGCAAGACCAATCCGCACTCGAGCTGCTCGTACCGGTAGCTGCGGTGCTTGAGGCCGGCGCCGGCGAGATTCAGTGCCTTATTATATCGCGCGAGGCCGAACGAATCCGAGCGGTTGTGGAACTCGCCGAGCAGGCGGCCGCACACGACAGCTTGAATAACACCTGGCGTGATTTTACCGTTGTCGGGCTCAACGGAGCGACCGCAACACGCGATGAATCGGAGCAACTGGCAAGCAACCCCGATATCGTCGCAGCAAGCCCCGAGCGCCTGATCGATTTCGTGAGAAGGGACAGCATTGACCTCACTCGGCTGCAATTTGTGGTTATCGATGAGCCGGACATACCCAATGCGGAGGGTTTCAATGCTGATATACAGTTCATCTATTCGAAGATCACGTCCGCTCCGCGCACCTGTGTCTTCACACCGGCTTTTCATCCGCAGTTGTCCGGGCTTGAGCGCATTTTGTCGCGCCCACGGCGGATTCCGCTTTCACACTGGCGGCCGGAACCGACGGCGGGAACCGCTGTTGCGCACGAATCGGAACGGACGAACCTTTTACCACAGGAGTGTACTGTTATGTCAAGACACGGCAGTATCGACGAAAGCGAGATCAAAACACGTATAGACGAGATTCTTCGTCAGATTCTGGAAGAAGAGGACCCGGACGAGCTAAACGCTTACAAGAAGCTGGTAAAAAAGCATGTACCGGTTTTTCGGCGCGCGTATTTTGTGGCGTATCTTTTGAAGTATGCCGGTGGCGAACAGCCCAAGGGGCGAAAGTCAGAGTCAAACGGCGATTATACGAGCGTTTTTGTAGGCGTAGGCAAGAACCGCAAGGTATATCCGAGGGATCTTATTCAGCTGTTTTCCGCTGTAGACGGTGTGAGCTCTGAAGACATCGGCCAGATCAAAATTCTTGATAACTACTCGTTTCTCGAGATCACGCCTGCGAAGGCGAAGTTTGCGATCGACACCTTGAACGGCCGCGAGTTTCGAGGACGCCGCTTAACCGTAAACTTCGCGCGTAAGAAAGACTAGAGGAGCAGCGCCGTAATCGCGATCAGCAGCAGGTACGCGTTCAGCCCGAGACCAATCGCCAGTGTTGCGAGCGAGGCTAGTTCCGCGCGCTCTGCTGAACGAGCGTAGCTCCCGGCATCCTCACGGCGATCCGGAGCCTTGAACACCAACATATCGCGTTGAGCACGGTGCAAGCGCCCCTGCTTCCACAAGCGTTGATACAGCACCAGAAAGAGTGTGCCGGGGGGCAGCAACGGAAGTACCGGCATTGACGCGAGGACAGCGGCGACCAGAGTGTGAGTGCGGTAAAACGGCGTGCCAAGAGAGTAATACGCAAGCCACGCCAAGGTTATTGCTCCAACGGCAAGCGCGGGAAGCGTCACTGGGTTCCAGTATTCGTTGCGATGTCGACCGTACCATAAGGCCCGCTCGAGAACCGTAGCCTGATCACCATCGTACACCAATACCAGCAGAGGCTGGTCAGCCTCAGCTTTGAACACGATCTTTCCGTGCTCACGGTACGCCGCGCCCACAACGTAGAAGCCCGTCCCTTCCACCATTGCATGCAGCTTGCGCCAGCGTAGTACCAGCAACGGATGCTCGGGCGCATTCACGCCTTCCGGACCGTCGCCCGATATCTCGCTTTCGGACGGCAGCATATACACCCGTACATCGTCCATCTCTACCGCGACAGAAAGCTGCGCACCACGCAACCAGACGGTGTTCTGCCCTTGAATGGCTTCCAACGCGCCGGCGAACCGAAACACTCCCAGCCGCTCAGTTGGAATCCCGGCGCGGATCGGCAAGTGCGAAGAGATCATCGGCGTCTCCGCCGCGTCAATTACCCGTGCACGAAACCGTCGCCAACGCCGCCGTACCGCAATCGCCCCGAGACCCGGGATCATGAGATAGCACAGAGCTGCAATTGCGGACATGAGCGCAAGGTGCTGCATTACTTGTGTAACTCGTATAATTCGTTTAGGTTTAACGGTAATATGGTTGAACGAATAATCGTTGGGCCTCTCTACACGAACACCTACATACTGTCGACCGGTAAGAAAGAATGTCTCTTGATCGATCCCGGTGCTGAAGCCGACAAGATCTGTGCGCGATTGGAGTCACTCAACCTCATACCTCAGGCGATTCTATGCACACACGGGCATCTTGATCATACCGCAGCGGCGCCAAGAATTCAAAACCATTATCTCACCGAACGCGCGCACAGTATCCCAATCGGGATCCACCCCGGTGACGTCAGGTTTTTCGGAGCCGACGCTGTGCGTCATCACCACGACTGTTTCACACCCCTCGGCCGGCAAGCCGTCGCCGTATTCGAACAGCTCAGAGACGGTATCCCCACCGCGAGTTTTGAGATCAAGATTGGTGAGCCGATATTCGAATCCGACCTAGTGGCGTTGGAAACGCCCGGGCATACTCCCGGCAGCATCTGCTTCTACAGCGAGACGCGTGCGGTAGTGTTCAGTGGCGATACGCTGTTATTCAAGTCGGTGGGCCGAACCGACCTCGGGGAAAGCTCAGCGGATGATCTGGTGAAGAGCATTTCGAGTCAGCTTTTCGCCCTTCCGCCGGAGACGCGATTGTTCCCCGGCCATGGGCCGTTCTCAAGCATTGAACGAGAAAAGCGCAACAACCCATTGCTCGACGGTGAGCGCACGTTCTAGACCCGCCATAGGATTACGCCAAGGAGTTGAAGAGCGCTCCGGTATCGGCCATTCCTCCGAGCGCGGCACCGTAGCCGCCGGCCGGCTCGCTGCCGAGCACGGACTGCAGCTCCTGCCGATGCGAGGCAATCAGCTGATCCAATTGCTCTGAGTCCCCGCCCGCTCGTGATACTTCACCTGTTCGTCCACTGCCGCCGGCGACCGCGAGGCGGTCAATGAGCGCGTCCAGCGCTCGCAAGCGGTTGAGGCTGTATCCGCCCTCATCGCCGCCGGGGACACCCTGAAGATGGCGAAATCGCGCGTATGACCAGCTGTTTCGCACCGGCAGAGTTACCGGCGCGCTCGTCATACGAGCCCTCATAATGCTTCCAACCGGAAGGGGGTGCAGCCCGCTGGACCCCGCAGACGTAAACACCATACGAAGCTCCTCCATCTACACTTAATACTATCGGAGAAACCCTGCCGGCAGTTTACGAGATTATGCTATTTTGATTTGAACGCCGGAGGAGCCGGGGTGTCGCGCTGAGCAATCAGCGTTCCCGGCGTTCTTCAGCGGTTTTGCACTCGATGCACAACAGCGCGTACGGAATCGCTTCAAGCCGCTCACGGGGTATGCGCTTACCACACTTCATGCACTGTCCGTATCGCTCACTCTCGATACGCAGTAACGCCGAGTCGATAAGCCGTAAACGCTTCATTTCTTGGGCCCCGATCGCTTCAATCGTCTTTCGTCCGATATCATCGGCAGCCAAGTCTACCAGGTCTTTCGCTTCCATCGTGTCGGCGAGTTCCTTGAACTCTTCGTTTTCGGCGGCCAGTTTCTCTAACAACTCGGATTTTATCTTTAACAGTGATTGCCGCATTTGTTCTACGAACTCTTGATCCATCCGGGAACTCCTCGCCAGGCCGGCTCGACTGTTTGTGTTCGTGAACTCCCATGTATACGGTTATTCTACGCAGTTGTCAACCGCTAACTTCCTTTGCTAAGCTCAAGACAAGTCTAAGCGCGCAAGGAGCCGAGTGCCATGCAGGTCATACATCACGGAGTAACCTTTGAGACGCTTCAAGGTGATATCACCGCCCAGCCCGACTGCGACGCGGTCGTAAACGCCGCAAATGCCCAGCTGCGCTCCGGCGGTGGCGTAGCCGGTGCTATCCATCGTACAGCCGGCCCGGAGCTTGAACGTGAATGCGCACCGCTCGCGCCGATACGTCCGGGCCAAGCAGTCATCACCGGCGCGTACAAGCTCCCCAACAAGCACGTCATCCACTGTCTCGGTCCGGTCTATGGCCGCGACAAGCCCGCGGAGCAGATGCTGGGCAATTGCTATCGAAACGCGTTACAACTGGCCGACGCGCAGGGACTGCGGTCGGTTGCGTTTCCGGCGATCTCAACCGGCGCATTTGGTTACCCGCTCGACGAAGCGGCTTCAATTGCAGTCGGAGCCGCAGTTGAGACTGCCTCCGGGCTTAAGACAGTCAAGCTTATTCGATTTGTGCTGTTTTCAACGCGTGACCTTCAAGCACACGACCGGGCGCTGCAGCGCGTGAGCGAGTGAGCGCGGCAGTAGTTTCGCAATGGAGACGGCGGCGCGGCACGCGCCGGCCAACGGCCGGCGACTGCGAGCCAACTGTTCCCGGCGTGAAAGGCCGCACGAGCAAGCCGAGGTCCAAGTGCGAGAAGCAGCACGCGGCGAGCTTGAAATGACCGCTTCTCGGAAAAGCGAGCCTTGCCTTTGCACGTGAGCACCCGGTGGATTGAGCTCGGGTATCTTTGCCCAAATGAACGGGTTTAAGAGCATGACCATCGAGAAGAACCTCGTGCCCGGTGGCGAGCGCAGCGGGTGCACCGAAAAGGGTACTAGATTGAAGAATGCATTCACTGACTTGTAGGGGCGCTGGAAGGAACAGCGCTGAAGGACATGTGGAAGACCGTAAGCGCGCTTGACGGCGCTCCTGTTTGCCCTGGCGGCGTTCGAGATCGCTAAAGACATGGGCGCCGCGCAGTTTGTAGCAACGGTGAACCCTTTGAATCTGCCTATGCCATTGCCACCTGCGACGCCAAGGCGCACTATCAGGCTCCTCAACGGGAAGCATTCTGATCCAGCTTTCGAAAAGCGTCTTGCCAACCCAAGAGACCACCGGCTTGCATCCGAGATCCAAGTGGCGCCGGAGTATAGATGAACGATGAGGGAACCGATCGGGACTGCGATCCTCCAGGCGCCAGAGAAGCGATTCCCCGAAATGCAGGGCAACGAGGAGCTGCTCGACGTTGCCGCGCCGAAAATCTTCGAACGCTATTGCAACGCCTACCACGGCGCGTTCATGCCGTTTCTGCTCTGCAAACAGGAGAAAAAGAGCTTGACGAACGGCGGGAACTGCCGGCCGGCAGGGCTTAACGGTAGCTATTCATGTTCGCGCCGGTCCGAGCGGGCGACGGGAGTCGAACCCGCGTCACGAGCTTGGGAAGCTCGGGTAATGCCGTTATACGACGCCCGCTCGCTCCGACCGACTGTAAGGTGCCCCGAGCGGGGCCCTGGTTCGCGCACCGGCATCGGTGACCGGCACAATTCCGCAAATACCGGCTAAGCGGCTATTCTTGCCGCCGTACCACGAGGCTTACCACCTCGGTGCCGAACCGTGACAACACCAGCCGGGAGTTCTGCTCGATCAAATACGGTATCGACACCGCCCCGCCGGGATGCTGCATTTGCAAGACCCGCCGCCGCTGTCCGTCGGGGTTGACAACATCAAGCGTTAGCTCAACGGCCACCGGATACTCCGGCAACACGCGCTCGAACAAACCGAACACCATGCCCTCCGGAACGTCCTCCTCCTCGGGCGGAACCACATACAAGGTGACCCCGCTGCCTGGCTCCATCTCGGAGCCCTCCGACGGCGACTGCGAGACCACCGTACCGGCCTGGCCGCCGGCGTCTTGCTCGCCGGCCAAACGAAACACAAACGGGGTGTTCTCGGCCGCAAGCTGCTGCACAGCCTCGTCGTAGTGCAGTCCGGTATACGCCGGAACCGTGATGCTGTCAACACCGGGCCCACGGCTTACAACCACATCAAGGCTGGTTCGCGCGCTAACCGGCGCGCCGGGCGACGGGTGCTGCTCGAGTATCGTCCCGGGCTCTGATTCATCAAACACGTAAGTGACGTTTGCGACTTCTAACGCCGCGTCGTAGCTGCTGAACAAAGTCCGCAATTCTGTGCGTACCTCATTGAGATCGCGGCCGCGATAGTCCCCTACTTCATCGACAACCCCACCTGCGCTCACGATGAGGTTGATACGCTTGCCTGCTTTTACCACGGTGCCCGGCGCGGGATTCTGGTCGAGTATATGTCCGCGTGTGTCCGGGTCTGTAGAGAAGCGCGTCTGCAGTAACGGATACAGCTCGCGTTGCTGCAGCTCAATAAGGGCGTCGCTCAGCTCAGCGTTGCGAACATCCGGCACCATGATCTCTTCGGCGCCTCGCAACGTGAACAGGAACGTCGTTACACCGGCGATCACCGTCAACAGCATGATACCGACCAGCGAGTACACGACAATCTTGAAATACTTAATGTCGGGGTTGTCGTCGTTCCGTGGTAGCAACTGTTTGGCACGATCTAACGCGCGCTTCACTTCTCGGTACCTCCAAGAACACTACCTAATATCGCCGGGTTTCCGTTGAGAAAGTCTCTCCATGCCGCCGGTTTACGGGATTTCAACTGCAGTCTTAGCACACCTAACACGCCGTCAGCAGTTTGTACCAGAATTCCGTGCTGCTTGTCTACACCCACCACTGCGCCCGGGTCACCGCCAATCGCCTCGCCCTGGAGCGCTGAGCCGACCGGAAGGCACGCCGAGAGAATTTTGAGCTCGGTTCCGCTGAAATATGTGTACGCACCAGGCCACGGCAGATAGGCACGGACCATTCGCTCGATGTAGGCCGCCGGAAGGCTCCAGTCGATAAGTCCATCACCCTTTTCCAGCATACCACAGTACGTCGCTAAGTTCTCATCCTGGGGCACGCGCGCCGCAGTCCCTACGGCAATACGCTTGAGTGTTTCAGCGAGCAACTCAGCCCCGGTTTCAGCCAACTCGGCAGTCAGCTGTTCGCTTGTTTCGGTCCCGTTTAAGGGGCGATGAGATTGCATATAAATGTCTCCGGCATCCATGCGCTCAGAAAGTGCCTGAATCGTCACGCCGGTCTCGCGGTCGCCGGCCAGAATTGCGGCTGGAATCGGAGCCGGCCCGCGGTGGCGGGGTAACAGCGACGGGTGAAGATTCACGCCCCCGTGTGGGAACAACTTGAGAAACTTGGGGCCGAAGATCTTTCCGTACGCTACGCACACTAATAGCTCAGGCGATAGCTGCGCTACCGCTGAACGCGCCTCGGTATCTAAACGCTCGGGCTGCAGCACCGGCAGTCCCATCTGCTCCGCCTCCCGCTTTACCGGCGAGGCGGTCACCTTCCGGCCCCGCCCGCGCCCACGGTCGGGCGCTGTGAGCACAGCACACACCTCGGTGCTGCATGCCGCGGCACGCAGCGCAGGCACCGCGATCTCAGGGGTACCGGCAAACAGTACTCGCATAGAAGGCCGTTACGAGCGAACCGACTGTGGCGCTGTGTACTTCTTCTGCAACCGCTCGCGCCTGCGCTCCGGAAGATGGTCCCAGAACAGCACGCCGTTGAGATGATCTAGCTCATGTTGGATAACGCGCGCCAGCATGCCTTCGGCGCTGAGCGTAAACGGCTTTCCATTGGTATCGCGGGCTTGCACCCGAACAGCGGCGGGCCGCAGCACGTTCGCAAAAGTCCCGGGTATGCTCAGGCAGCCTTCCTCGAGCATGATTTCGTCCACCGAAGTCTCTACGACCTCCGGATTTATGAACACGCGTGGGTTGTCATTCGGGAGATTGACCACGAATAATCGCACGCCGCGGCTCACCTGCGGCGCGGCAAGGCCCAGCCCCTGCGCTTGATACAGCGTGGCTACCATCTCCTGTGATAGTTGTTTGATTTCTGCGTCTATATCCGCTACAGGGTGCGCTTTCCGTAGCAGCACCTCGTCCGGATAGTACGTTAGTTCAACCATTGTGTCTTCCTACCTGTGCTGCACTCAAAGTACCCTGATACCCGGCGCCTGGTCAACAAACGCTTCACCGCCAACGCGGGATGCTACCGTTCACATCAGCTGCACCGGGTCTACATCCGGCTCGAGATATACCCCATGCGGGAGCTTGATTGAACGGAGCGCGGAGCTCATCGCCGCGTGCAACTCGGCGAACACGGTAGAACGCACCAACACGTGCACCCGATGCCGAGAAGCGATCATCCCAATGGGGCATTCGGCAGGCCCGAGCACCTCAAGCGGCGCAGATGTTTGTGTGCCGGCCTGCTCTCGCAGGGCAGCGCCCAGCCGATCGGCGACCGCACGCACCCGACCGAGGTTCTTGCCTCGCACCACCACTCGAATCAATCGAGAGAACGGTGGGAACCCAAGCTCCTTACGTATCTCCAGCTCGCGCGCGTAGAAGCTTTCAACCTCCCCCCGCGCCGCGTCGCGGATTGCATCGTGGTGGGGACGAAAGGTTTGAACTACCACTCGCCCGTCCGGCGCAAAGCGGCCTGCGCGCCCTGCAACCTGTACAATCAACGCGAACGTGCGCTCGGCCAGGCGGAAATCCGGCAGTTGCAGCCCGGTATCGGCCATCACGATCCCAACCAAGCGTACCCCCGGAAAGTTCAGCCCTTTCGCGACCATCTGGGTGCCGAGCAACATGTCGGTTTCACCGTTGCGGAACGCTCGTAGGGTCTCGGATAACACCCCCTTCTTTCGCACCGCATCGGTGTCGAGTCTGCTTATACGAAGCTCCGGAAACTCGCGCGCGAGATCCTCCTCGAGTTTTTGCGTGCCGAACCCGGAGTAGCCTACGTCAAGCGACCCGCACTCGGGACACACCTGCACCGGTCTGGTGCTGTAGCCGCAGTAATGGCACACCATCGCGTCGCGATGCTTATGGTACGTTAATGATACCGCACAGCGCGTACAGTGCATCTCAAATCCGCACGAGCGGCAGTGAAAGAAGTAGGAAAACCCGCGCCGATTCAAAAAGAGAATCGATTGGCGGCCGGCACGGTGTGTCGCTCGAATTTCCTCGATGAGCTCGCGAGACAGCCCCCCGGCGGTACCCGAGAGGTCAACGGTCTCGACCTGCGGTGCCGCGCCGCCGGACAGGCGCTCGGTGAGCACCAGGCGCTCGAAGCGCCCGACGCGCATGAGATGCCATGCTTCTACCGACGGGGTCGCGCTTCCCATCACCAAGCGCGCGCCGGCCGCCGCACACCGCTTCATTGCGACCTGTCGCGCGTGGTAGCGCGGAGTTGAGCCGGACTTGTAGCTGCCTTCGTGTTCCTCATCGAGCACGACGAGTCCGAGCTTACGCACCGGCGCAAATACCGCGCTGCGGGCTCCAACCACCAGATTCGCTTCACCGGCCCGGATACGGCGCCACTCGGTAAGCCGCTGCGACGGTGTCAGTCCCGAATGCAGCACTGCGATCTGCTCACCGAAGCGTACCCGGATCGAATCGACCAGCTGATGCGTGAGCGTGATCTCCGGTACGAGGTAAATGACGCCGCAGCCCCCGGCGATAACTCGTTCAGCCACATGCAGGAACACTTCGGTCTTGCCTGAGCCGGTCTTGCCGTAGAGGTAGAACATCTGCTGCCCGGACCCTACCAGCCGTCTAACGGCGCGGTGCTGCGCCTGTGAAAGCGTAACCGGTACCGGACTGAGGGTCTCATCGTCACCGCCGATCCGCGGCAGCTCCCGCTCGCTGCGTCCGGTCGGCGCCATCGTAGCCAAGGCTTCGCCGAGCGAGCACAGATACATCTCGGAGATCCACTGCGCGAGCGAGATGTACTCAACATCAAACAGCGGCTCTTTGTCCACCAACCGTGAAATTGCTTTCACACTTGCAAGTTTTGCGGGAGCAGTGTCGTGAACGGCTACCACGAACCCGGTCAAGCTTCGACGCCCAACCGGCGCCACCACCCGCGACCCAACCGCGCAATGGCTGTGGGCGGCTTCAACACGGTAGGTCAACGCGCCCGGCAGCGGGAGGTTGAAGACTACGTCGCAGTAGGCACACGCTTCGCCCATGGGCTCAGCGCGACAGGATCGCGCGCAGTTGTTTCAGATCTTCCCAGACCGGACGCCGCCACGCCGGGTTGCGTAGCACACCGCTCGGGTGATAGGTGGCGATCAACGGAATGCCCTCATACTCGTGTACTCGACCGCGCAGCTTACCGATACCTTCGGAGCTACCGGTGAGCACTCCGGTCGCCACACGCCCAACCGCCAACACCGCCGCAGGCTGCAACAACGCAATCTGGCGCTTGAGATACGGATTACAGGCACCCCATTCCTGCGGCAGCGGATCACGATTTCCGGGAGGCCGGCACTTTACAACATTGGTGATATACACGTTTTGCTTGCGGGAGAGGTCTATCGCGGCCAGCCAGTCGTCGAGATAGCGCCCGGCGCGGCCGACGAACGGTAACCCCTGCCGGTCCTCCTCGGCGCCTGGCCCTTCACCAATCACCAACACGCGCGGCTCCAGCATTCCGGCGCCGGGCACCGCCTGTGTTCGCTCGCGATGTAGCGGGCACAAGGTGCACGCGGTAACCTCCCCGGCCAGGGCGGCAAGCTCAGCTCTCCGCGGCTGTTGTTCTGCCGCCGCCGATTGCTCGCCCGGCGCGGCGCTTGCAGGCGTAGATGCAGCCCCAGCGTCTCCTCTGCGCACCACGCGTGCTCCCTGCGCGCTGCCGTCACTTTCGGTCGCCAATCCGGCGGGCCGTTTGCCGGCCGGCGGCGGCGGATGCCGGCCACGCAGGCCGCCTGCCAAGTAATCGTCGGCAAGATCGAGTAAGCGCCAGAACCGCTCGAACTGCTGTCTCGTCATAGCAGGTATCAACCTTAATACTCCACGCGTTCCAGGAACAGCCCCCGCGCCGGAGCGGTCGTCCCTGCGCGCGCCCGATCGCGTGCGTTCAGAATCGCGCCAAACTCTTCGGGATCACTCGAACGCAGCTCGAGAATCGTACCCACGATTGAGCGAATCATGCGCCACAAGAACGCGTTAGCCGCGATCCGGAACACCACCAGAGGCCCGGCCGCGTAGAACGCCGCAGCGTGTACACAGCGAACCGTTGACTCCTCGGCCTGCGGCGAGGCCGCGAACGTCGTGAAATCCTGCTCGCCTACAAGCGCCGCTGCCATACGGTTCCATCGCGCGATCTGTGGATGGCGGTGCGTGCGGTGCGCAAACCGATCGTAGCACGGGTCCGGTTGATTGGATATCATAATCTGATAGCGATAGGTACGCTGCTTGGCGTCGAAGCGCGCATGGAATCGCCCCGGCACTTCGCGCGCATCTCGAATCTTGAGATCGCGCGGCAGCAACCGATTCAGCGCCGCCGGATAGCGATCTATGGGGATGCTGCTGCTGCGTGGCCGAAAGCTCACGCATTGCCCGATCGCGTGCACACCGCTGTCTGTCCTACCAGCGGCGATAACGTGCGGCGCCTCCGGGTGCAGCTCCCCAAGCGCTCGTTCGAGCTCGCCCTGAACCGTGCGTACATTGTCTTGGCGCTGCCAGCCGCAAAAATCGGTACCGTCGTAACCAACGGTCAGCAAGATGTTACGCTCCCCCATCGTAGCTCTCCGGGTCGCTCGGCTCCCGCCCGAGCTCGGCGCTTATCAAGCGGTACACGTCACGAGCGTTGTCAAGAATGGCCGCAGGCTTGTTGCGTGAAGCCTTACCCATACCGAAAATCTTCGCGATCGTCCGCCTGGCGCGCTCCAGCGCCTCGGCTCGCCGTTCCGGATCGGAGCGCGGACCATAGCGGTACTCCAGTAGGCCGCTCAGATACAATACACCGTCGTACCCGAAATTCTTATCAAGATCAGGACCCAGGTTTACGCCCGCACCCAGCTCTTCCTTTCCATTTTGCTCGCGGTCCACGGCCAACACGTAAAAAAAGCGTGCCTTACGGTAGAATACCAGTGCAAGATAATCGTAGTGCTCATCGGGTTGCTTACGATGGAGATCGTTGCACAGCCATGCCGCCCGCAGACAGGAGAGACCCTGCTTAAAGGCAGGTGAGAACTCAAAGGAAAACTGATCGTAACAGGCGGTTGCCAGGAAGTACGACGCCACTCCTTCTTCGAGCCGCCGGAACTCGGAGAAGTTCAGATCCCGAAACAGCTCGCTGACCGACCGTTTGCGGCGGTCGGTCTCGGCCTCGATACGCTGCAGCACCCCTGTGTCCGCGTCGGAAAAATCGCGGCCATAGGCCGCATAAAAACACTGCGGGCATACGATAACCGCGTAGACCAGCGGGTACACCTCACCGTACTTCTGCGAAGGCTCATAGTTTCGGCGCAACTCGTCGGTCATCTCGCCGGCGATTGTACGGCCGCGGCCGGTCCGCAGCTCTTCGCGATAAAACCGCGTTTCACAGACCGGGCATGTGCTGGACTTCTTCGCCAGAAAGGTCAGTCCGGTGTCGTCTCTTGTCATGATGCGCCCTCTAAAACAACAACCGCGATTGCGCTCTCGCGCTCGTGCGTCAGGGAAACCCAGACTTTCTCGATGCTGCGCTCACGTAAGGCGAGCGCCGCTCGTGCATGAGCCACCAGCTCCGGCTTCCCGAGCTCATCATTCCGTACCTCGATATCACGCAGCGAGAGCCCCTGCAGTCCGGTTCCCAGCGCCTTCCCAAACGCCTCTTTGGCGGCAAACCGGGCAGCCAGAGCCGGCACCGCAGAGCTCCCGCGTCCGGCAACCGCTTTGCGTTCGTTGGGGTGAAAGTAGCGCGCAAGCAAGGCCTCGTCGTTGAGCCATGAGCGCATACGTTCCACCGAAACGACGTCAATTCCCAGCCCTTGTATCACTCGCGCCCCCAACCGGGCCTACTCATCGGCCGGTAGTTCCCGAAACTCCAACTCTACCATAGTCGGTTCGTATCGCAACACCAGCATCCCGCTCGGGAGCAGCGGACGCGCCGGCACGTCATGCACACCCGGCCCGTCGACACCGGAGGCGTCGGCGATAATCTGAACCTGGCCGGGGCCGATCGTATCGTAGATACCTTGCATTGCCTGCACCCGCACCAACCCGGTAGGCAGGTCGCCAACCGGCTCCAGATCACGATCCAGATTGATCAATACCACTTCAATCGGTTCGAACGTGGTAAGAACAACCGTCTCTTCGATCACCGCCTCCAGTTCAACCTGTTCGCCCGCCGGCAATTTCACCAAAGGGTCCGGTGCTCTCAGTCTAACCTTCGCCGAGAAGCTCCCGGTGCGTTCGCTGAGCTCAATCGGTTCGGTCTCAACCCACTCTACCGCATCCAAGCGCTCCGGCGGCCCCACGATCTCGATCTCGGGCGGGTTAAGGGTATACTGCTGCAGCCGATGACCGCTCGGCGGAGCACCCACAAAGTTCGGCACCACATCTACCTCGCGGGTAGCGCGTTCGGCAAGCGAGACGGTGATCTCGGCCGGCTGAATCGTGATTTCGACAACTCCGAAGGCCTCCGCCGCATAGCGTTTGCGCAGTTGCACCGGTACACGATACTCACCCGGGCTCGAGCGCCCGGTAAGGTCTAAGTAGAACTCCAGATCACCTTCCTGAAGACGAAAGATATCTTCCGACTCACCCCGCAACTGCACCCGCACTCGCTCCGGCGGCAGTTCATTCAGTACCAGCGCATCGGGAGTGTGGACTTCCAGCGGGGCACTGAAGCTGCGCTCCTCCAGTCTCGTCATGTTATTGAATAGCACCAACAAGACCGCAGCAGCCAAGGAAAGCACTTTCGCCGGCCAGTCCCGCAGTAGTGTATCAAGCAGCTGTCTAGGCTTCAAACGCGCTGACCTCCTGCGTCTCGGTAGTCGGTTCTCGCGCTCCGCTGCGCAGCAACTCCTGCAGTCGTTTGCGCCCTTCCTCGGCCGTGAGGTCGTAGTACAGACTTGCGTCGTACGCCAGAGATATCGCCCCGGTCTCTTCCGATACAATCAATACTACCGCATCCGTCTCTTCAACCAGACCAAGCGCCGCGCGGTGCCGCGTCCCGAAGCTTCGGCGCACATCAAGCTGTTCGGACAAAGGCAGGAAACAACCGGCGGCCACGATTCTTTCACCTTCGATCACCACGGCACCGTCGTGCAAAGCAGTGTCGTGACCGAAAATCGTGAGCAACAGTGCCGAGCTCAACGCTGCTTCGATGTGTGTGCCGGTCTCCACTATGTTCTTGAGCCCTACCGAGCGCCCAAAAACCACCAATGCTCCGCGACGTCGATAGGACAAAATCTCGGCCGCACTGATCACACTCTCGACGTGCAGCGGCTGCGATCCTGACCCCATCGCCAGCAGGCGGCCTTGACCTATTCGCGTGAAGATCTTACGTAGCTCGGGCTGAAAAATGATGAGTATGCCGACAACCAAACTTGGAGCGAGGAGATTGATCAACCACAGTAAGGTACGTAGATCAAAGATATAGGCCGCCGCGTAGGTGATGCCAATAAACGCAGCTCCGCGCATGAGCTGTGCCGCTCGTGTCTGCACGAGAATCTGGTAGCCCTTATAGATGATAAACGCGAGTAACAGGACGTCCGCAGCGGGGAGAATTATCGTCCGCATGATCCATAGTTCGGTAATGTAGGTCACCTGTCCCTCGCCTTCCCTGTTACCGCCTGGATTGCATTTACGACTTTGCAGGCATCGACCGTTTCGGCGACATCATGAACACGCAGGATGGCGACCCCGGCAGTGGCGGCGTGCACGTTTGCAGCCAACGTTGCCGCAAGCCGCTCTTCACTCGGGCGAGCCGGCCACTCACCCGCACCGTATGGCGCTCCGAGTATCTCCGGAGCGCTGTTAAACGGCGCCGCTGCCACTGCGCCTAGAAACGCTTTGCGAGACAGCCCGATCAACAACGGATACCCGAGCTCCTGCAGTCGGTCAAGCTCGGCGAGAATGCGGAGGTTGTCACACACGCGTTTGCCGAACCCTATCCCGGGATCAAGGATTATCTGCCGGGCTTGCACCCCGGCCCGCTGGGCACCGTCGGCAAACTGCCGCAGCTCCTCGGCAATCTCGCCCACCGTGTCGTCGTACTGCGGGTTCTGTTGCATCGTCCGCGGAGTGCCTCGCATGTGCATCAGCACAACCGGTACCCGCCGCTCGGCCACCAGGCGAGCAAGCTCGGCGTCGTCTCGCAGCGCTGAGATATCGTTGATCATGTCCGCGCCCGCGTCCAGCGCCGCGCGGGCAACAACGGCCTTGCGAGTATCAACCGAAAGCGGAACGCCGCTTTCACGCCTGATCGACTCAACCACCGGGACAACTCGCTGCAGCTCGGCGTCTACCGAGACGTAGTCCGACCCGGGCCGACTGGACTCACCCCCGAGGTCCAAGATATCGGCCCCTGCGGTGATCATCCGCAGCGCGCTTTCACGCGCGACGGACTCCGAACCTGCCCGACTGCCGGCGAAAAATGAGTCCGGGGTACGGTTGATGACCCCCATTACGAGCGGCCGACTCGACCAGCTCAGTTGTCGATTACCTGGAAGGGATACGACTTTCATGCCTGTCCTGCGAGCTGAAACCCAAGCGCCGAGCGCTTACAGCAGCATAAACTGTACCATACCCGGCAGGGGGAGTTCAATCGAGGAGCGATGGAAGCCGGTGGGAGGGGCTACTTACCCTTCTTCTTGTGTCGATTCTTGCGGAGTTTCTTTCTCCGCTTATGCGTTGCAATCTTCTTGCGCTTGCGCTTACGTCCACACGGCACTCTGCGACACTCCTTTTGTATAAGACTCGCTTAGGGGAAAGCTCACCGGTTCACACGGCGCAGTGAGGGTGCATTATGCGCCGGCGCGCGCGCGGGTGTCAATAGCGCACTCAACCGGTGCCCGGCTGCCGGAGCACGGCGGCAAGCTCCGATTCCTCGCCGGCCTCAATCCAACGCACCGGCTTGAGACGCCGAAAAAACGTGAGCTGACGCTTTGCGTACCGCCGGGTATTGCGCTTGATCTCCTCCAGTACCTGCGCGACCGCCGGCGGAGGGAACGCACACGGTTCTAAGTGGCCCAGGTCCAGGCGCCCGGAGCTCAAGGCCGCAAAGAACTCACGATATCCGATGCTACGCAAGCCCGGTTCATTGCCGGTGTATCCCCGCGACCACAGCGCCGCTATTTCCGCGGTCAACCCTGCTCGGTACATCTGTTCGACACGCTCATTGATACGCCGGTACAACTGTGCGCGTTCACGCCACAACCCGAGCACCGTAACCTCTAGGTTGGAGCGGAGGCTGTTCGGTCTGGCGAACTGCGACAGCGGGCGCCCGGTGCACCGGTACACCTCCAGCGCGCGCAGCAGCCGGTAGCTGTCGCCGAGCTCAATACGCGCCGCGGTGACCGGATCTACCCGCTCAAGCTCGGCTTGTAGCTCCCGCTCGCCGACCTGTTCCAGCTCCGCTAACAGCGCTCGTCTGACGGCGGGATCAGCTTTGGGTGCGTGCGGAAGCCCATACAGCAGCCCATGCAGATAGAACGCGGTACCACCGCTGACGATCGGTAACTTACCCCGCGCGCCGATCTCGACGATCAAGCGCTCGCTGCGCTCAACGAACATGCCGAGATCAAAATACTCGTGTAGGGAACAGATATCGATAAGGTGATGCGGGAGCGCCGCGCGCACAGTCCGAGACGGCTTTGCGGTCCCCGCATGCAACTCGCGATACACCTGCATTGAGTCCGCGCTGATCACTTCGGCCTGCCCGGCACACAACCGGTACAGTGTCTCGGTCTTTCCGGTGCCGGTTGGACCGAACAGCGCTACAAACGGCCCGAGCATACGCCGACCGGGCTATTCCTCGATCTGAAACTGGACCTTGCGCGTGAGGATTTGGCGAATCGCGGTGGAGACTACCTTGCCTTCATTCTGCTCAAGCTCCTCATCACCGGTGACGGTGATCTGGTAGGCACGCCGAATCGACGCTACGGTGGCCTCGTAAATGTTCTCATCGTAATTTTCGAGCAAGTCAATAGGAATAATCATATCAGCGCTTGTACTCCGTATCGGCGTAGTATACTCACGCACCGTCTGTCAGTAAAGCCCGCCCTCATTGCGCCGCCCCCGCCAGCGGCGCGAGACTGAACAAGCCGCGCAGGCTGTCGTCGGTGACCCGCAAGCCGCCGCCGAGAAACAGCTGTCGCTCATCTTCATCGAGCACGCGGTCGATACCCCCAGTGAGGTAAATCCATTCCCACGGCTTGCTGCCGTCGGGATCGAAAAACGGAAAGAAGCTGCCGCTCGCGCGCAGGTTCGGCGTGTCGTCACCGAAACTAAACATCTCCCCGGACAGCATGAACTGATCAACGGGCCGGAGATCGACCCCGAAGCCGCCGGTGCTCTCGATCAAACCGCCGCGTAGTGTCAGCGGCCCGAGGACACGGGCGATCTGCGCGTTGAAGCGCACGCCGTCGGTCGTCTCGGTTTCGGTGATCGTAGACTCGCTGGTATCCCCGTCGATAGTCTCGACCGTCTCGGTGGTCGTCGTCCGCGAAGGTCCTCTCGGCGTGTCTACCACCCCCAGCTCGTAGTAGCGGTCGCGCGTGCGCGGGGTGAGCCGCAGTGCAAACTCGTTGCGTGCCGCGTCATCTCGCGAGAGATAAGCCCCCTCGTACCCAAACTGTACTCCGAGGCCCACAATACCCTCAACAATCTCCTCTGCGCCGGCAGCGATACGACTGACGCGCTCATACAGCTCTTCGTCGTACACCGCACGCCCAACGGTGCCCTCACCGCGGCGAACCGTCCCGGTGATATCGGAAACGTCCGCCGCTGACAGTGAAACGGACTCCATCGTCGTCGAGAGAGTCTCGGCCGAGCGGCGAACCGCTTTGATGGAACCGACAAGGTCTTGGTCATGGCTATCGATGACACTCTCAAAGCGCTCCACGATCACTGCGGTGCTCTCGAGGATGCGGGCCACCCGATTGAGCTCGTCCTCCGAGCGCAGCTCCACCTCGTCTACGATGCGGTCTATCGAAGCGAGCATCGCAGCCAAGGTCTGGAGGTTCTGCTCGATCAAGACGCGCGTGCTTTCACTAGTGTAGCGTACATTCTCGACGATCGCACCTATATCGCCGTACACGCGTTCGGTGAGCAGCTCGGCGCGCAACTCGCGCACAAACTCGGTGAACTCGCCGCCGAGCGCGTCGACTACGTCCATGGTGTGCCCGAAATCCCCGCGGCTCACGCTTCGCTCGATGCGCGCACCGTCCTCTACACGGGCACCGGCCGCGCCGGGACGCATTGAGATTACCGAAGTGCCTAACAGTGAAGACGGCTGTTTCGCCACTTCGGCATCCTCGTACAGCTCTACGTCCTTGGAGATCGCGAGCGTGAGTCGCGCTCTGCCGTTCTCAAGCTCGATCTTGTCGATGTGACCTATGACGACGCCGGCCATCTGAACTTGAGAATTGGTTGTGAGGCCGCTTGCATCGTCCATGAGCACCTCAACGGTATAGGTGTCCCGCGGCGAGAACGTTTGGGAGCTCATCATGATGTAAGAGATACCGCCTACACCGATGATCAGAAAAAACAAACCGATTCTTGCTAAGCGCGACATGAGCTATACTTCCAGTAGTGAAAATGAGTTTTCGATGAACTTTCGAACCATAGGATGCTCCGATTTCGACACCGATTGCGGTGTTCCCTCTTCGGCAATCACGCCGTCGCTGAGGAATGCAATTCTGTCGGAAATCCGAAACGACGCCTGGATGTCGTGCGTGATCAGGATGCAGGTCAGGCCCAACTCTTCATTCACCCGAACAACCAAGTCGTTGATGGTTTCACCCAGCACGGGGTCGAGCCCGGTGGTCGGCTCGTCGAACAACAGCACCTCAGGCTTGGTTACCAGAGAACGCGCAACGCCCACCCGTTTGCGCATACCTCCCGACAGTTCAACCGGATACTTTGATTCTATCCCCGGCAGCCCGATCCATTCCAGCATCTCGGCAATGCGCTTGCTATGCTCACGTTTGTCTCGAATCCCGAGTACTTCACGCAACGGAAAAGCGATATTCTCGGCAACAGTCATCGAGTCAAATAATGCCGCACCTTGAAACGAATACCCAAAACTGCGGCGCAGTTCTATGAGCTCGTCTTCGGACGCCCGCGTAACGCAGGTGTCGCGATACCAGATTTCTCCTCGATCGGGTTTCAGTATCCCGATCATGTTCTTGAACAGCACACTCTTGCCGGTGCCGCTCTGCCCGATGATCGTCGTGATCTGGCCTTGCTCAAAGGTTACATCAATGCCGTTGAGTACGACAAGAGACCCGAATCTTTTGTGTAAATTGGTAACGGTGACGATCGCGCTCAAAACCACCACTCCATCATCAGCGCGGCCATGATGTAGTCGGCCACCAAGATCGCAACCGAGGAGGTTACCACCGCGGTTGTCGAGCTGTTACCGACTCCTTGAGCGCCGTTTTCAGTCTTGAACCCTTGGTAGGTGCAGATCAGCGCGACGATATACCCCATGACCGCCGCCTTGATAAGGCCGGAAATAACGTCGATCGGCAACAAGCCTGTGAATAACTGGTCCAGGTAGGCAGCTCCCTCGACTTGCATGACCAGCACCCCGATTACGTATGAGCCCACCACACCGATAACATTCGCCAACAAGGTCAGAACCGGAAACACAATCACGGCGGCAATGATCCGCGGCACCGCCAGGTAATGCACAGGATCAACCGACATGGTTTCCATTGCGTCGATCTGCTCGGTAACCTTCATGGTGCCGATCTCGGCGCTCATCGCCGATCCGTTCTTAGCGATCAGCATCAGCGTAGTGATCACAGGCGCCAACTCCCGCGCCATTGAGACCGCGACCGCCATTCCGGTGATGACTTCCGCTTGAAACGGTTGCAACAGTGAAACCATCTGAAGAGCGAAGATCATGCCGATCGCCATGCTCGACAGCGCGATGATCGGTACAGACTTCACCCCCATGCTCTCCAGCTGTTCGAGTATCAACCAGTACCGGAACGGCCGCCGTACGATCCCCCGCAGGGTAATTCCCCAGTACAGCACGAACCGACCGAGTTCCTCGAGCCCGCCGATAAGCCATTTGACGATCACGAAACAGAGTTTCGCACGTCCGCGTGAAATCGACAAGCTGCCTGCGAAGTATAGGGGCACCGTTCGGCCGTCGCCCACGCTGCGCTGTTGACCGTGGTGATGACCGTAATCTCGATTCTCCGCTAAGGCGCGCCCAAGCGCGCACGCGCGGTCTCAACGATCTGTGCGGCGATCTCTTGCGGGGTTAAGCTCTCGGTATCGATCACCATGTCGACGAAGCCGTACTTATTGTTATCAATGCCGTAAAGATTTAGGTATCGAGCGCGATCACGCTCGTCGCGCGAACGTGTTTCCGCCAATACCTCCTCATAGCGGCCGTTCTCGCGCTGATGGATTCGAGCAGCGCGCACCTCCAGCGGAGCGGTAAGATACACCTTCAGATCCGCTTCCTCGAGCATCCACACCGCTAGGCGGGAGCCCAGGACGCAGGGGCCTTCGCGTGCCAGCTCCACTTGCCTGCGGTCTAGATAGCGATCCCAGCCGGGATCGTCCTCAGCCATTCCACACAACTGCTTGAAATCGATGCGGTGTTCTTCAGCGATGCTGTGAAAGGTATAGTTTACCAGCCGAAGACCAAGCTGTTCGGCAACCAAGCGACTCACAGTCGAGTTGCCGCACCCGCTCTTCCCGGAGATTGCAATCTGCACAGGCGGCTCCGTTCGCTACTCGAGATTGCGTACCTGCTCACGCAGATTCTCGATCGCGTCTTTAATCTCGATCGTCCGCTGCGAGACTTCGGTAAGATAACTCTTTGAAGCAATCGTGTTAACTTCACGATTCAGCTCTTGGCAGACAAAATCGAGTTTCTTGCCGAGCACGCCGCCGTTATCGAGTGTCTGCGTGAACCCTGCTACGTGGCTACGCAGGCGTGCGAGCTCTTCGTTTATCGAATAGCGGACCAACAAGGCCGCCACCTCGCTGTAGGCGCGGTTTTCGTCCAAGGCATCACCGAGCAGCTCACGGAACCGCCCGAGCACTGTCGTCTGAATCTCTTCCTGCAGCCGCGGAACCTGGTTCTCAATCTGGTCCACGGCGCCTTCAATCCGCTCGATTTGGCGGCGCAGGTCGGCAGCCATGGCCTGCCCTTCGCGCTTGCGCGATTCATCGAACTCCTCGAGAGCTTCCCCCAGTACCGGACGGACCTGCTCGAGATAGAACTCCGCATCGCGCTTACGTTCGACGTGGAACAGACCGTCGAACTGCAGCAGCTCCGCCAGCCCAAACTCCGGAAGCAGGCCTGCCGCGGAGGCGAGGGACCGCAGTGCGCCCGCGTACTGTTTCGCGTTGCCTTCATCTACGCGTACTGCCAGATCGGGCGCCAATTCCCGCACCCGAACGGTCAGCTCAACGCGACCGCGCGCGACGAGCTCCGTAACCATAGAGCGCAGCTCCTGTTCAATCGCGCCGAGGTAAGGCGGTAGATTGAGCTGTATGTCGAGATACCGATTGTTGTACCCTTTCAGCTCCACCGCCAGCGCGACGGTTTCGTTTTGCAGCTCACGCACCGCATAACCGGTCATGCTCTTCATACTGTACTCCCACTTCGGCGAAGTTCTTCCAGCAGCGTGCGGCCCAGACGCCAGTTGTCACCGGCTCCCATGGTCACGAACACATCGCCGGGCTTCAGAATCGACAGACAGAACTGCAGCGCGTCAAGCACCTCATGGGTGTAATGCACCACGGCACCGGGATGATTTGAAGCAACCCGATCGTAGAGATCCTTGCCGGTTACCCTGCCGTCGAACTGCTCGCGTGCTGAGGCGTAAATTTTATGGAGAATGACGGCGTCGGCGTCGCCGAACGCCGCGGCAAACTCATCAAGCAGCGCTGCAGTGCGGGTGTAGGTGTGCGACATGAAATCGACGATGAGCCGCCGCCCGGGATAAAACGCCCGCAAACCAGCCAAGGTAGCTCGAATAGCAGTGGGGTGATGGGCGTAATCGTCGAGTACCGATACCCCGCCCGCCTCACCAACGAGCTCGCTGCGCCGCGCCGTTCCGCGAAAACCGGCGAGTGCTGCCGGCGCACCGGCCCGCACCGCCGCGGCGGCCTCGAAGCCAAGCTCTTCGGCGAGCACCTGCACCGCCGCCAGGGCTGCCGCAGTATTCAAGGCGTTGTGCCGGCCGGGAACCCGCAACTCAAAGCACCCGGTAGGAGTATCGGCGCTCGGAGCGGCACCCCTGCTGAACACCGGCTCGGTAGCAGGCGCCTGCGCCGGGACCGAGGCGAGCTCACCGCCCTCCGCCTCGCCCGCTAGTTCGCCGATGCAAAACCGCAAGACACCCGCGGCCTGAGCAATCTCGCGGACCGCAAATGCGCCTCGGGCGCTCTCACCGTACGCCAGCACGCGCAGATCCGGCCGTTCCGCGGCGGCCCGTACCGCAACCTCGGCGGCACCGGAGTCATCGGCGCAGTACACTACGGTACCGCCGTGCGGCAGCCGCAGTGTGAGCTCGATAAACGCAGCACGGATGTCGCTGTAGTCTCGAAAATAGTCGAGGTGGTCCGGCTCGACATTCGTGATCACCACGACCTCAGGATGATACGCCAAGAAGTTCCGCTTATACTCGCAGGTCTCGGCGATAAAGAATCGGTCGCCGCCCACATGCACCGCGCTGCCGCCCAGCGACGGCACTACACTGCCGACGAGCGCCGCCCCGGGCAGCCCGAGCTCGCGTAGCAGGGTTGCCGCGATCGCAGCTGTCGATGTCTTTCCGTGCACCCCCGCGATCGCAGCCGCCGGGCGTCCGGCTGAGAACATGCCCAATGCCTCGGTGTAGCTCAGCAGCGGCAGACCGCGCGCACGCGCAGCTATCAGCTCGGGGTGCGTCGCCGGATCGTAGGCCGCCGAGTACACGACGAGCTCGGCTTCGGAGGGTAGATTATCCGCCGAGAACCCCTCGTACACCATGATTTGCAGCCTTCCGAGCGCCGCGTCGGTAAAGAACTCTTCGGTGGTATCGGAGCCGCTCACCTGCACACCCAAACGAACGAGCAGATCGGCAAGCGC
>PWQX01000099.1 GCA_003556605.1 Spirochaetaceae bacterium | reverse complement strand
TCGAGCCCGTAGTGCGCGGCTGCTTCCAGCCGTTTACGATCGCGCTCAAGACCGACTATCGCTACCTCTGCACCGTGAAGCTGAGCCAAGACTCCGCACAGCAGGCCGATGGGTCCCGGCCCTAGAACTACGACACGATCGCCCGGGCTGACTTGCACATTGCCGGCTACCGCGTTGTACGCGACGCAGCAAGGCTCGGTCAGTGCGGCGTGCTCAAACGCCAGCTCATCGGGAATCCGGTGCAGGCACCGCGCAGGAACGCGCACGTAACGCGTCATCGCGCCGTCTATTCCGTTGCCGAAGCCCTTGCGCCCTGGGTCGAGGTTGTAGAGTCCTCGCCGCGAGAGCGGATTCTCGGGGTCGATGACGGCGGCAGTCTCACTAACCACGCGATCTCCGCTCTTCCACCCGGTAACGCGCAACCCGATCTCGTGCACGGTGCCGCAGAACTCGTGCCCAAGGATCACCGGGTAGTGCACCGGCCAGCTATGCTGCGCCGTCCACTGGTGTAGATCGCTGCCGCACACGCTCGCGGCGCGGACCTCCAGCAAAACCTCTTCCTCGCCGGGCGTAGGCGTGGGCACATCGCGCAGCTCTACGCTGTGCTTTTCAGGGGCGTAATTCACGACTGCCGTCTGTGACATCGCATACTCCTCCTAATCCTCGCGGCAATACTCAACACCGTTGCCGTGCCCGTGCTTCCGGTCGCTATCCGCTGTGCGGGTGATAACCGTTTATGTGTGTTCGTCAGTAGGCGTGGACCTTCTCGCAGATCAGGCGTAACGAGGACTCTACATCGCCGCCGGCTGTCTTGAACGCGTCGGGGTCGATCGTCAGCGGCGCACCTAAGACGACCAGCGGCGCGCCGTACTCTGGTGTGCGGATGGCCTGCTCGATGCTCAGCCCCCCTACGGCCTGAACCGGCACACCCACCGCCTCCACCACTTCGCTGAGCTGATCCAGCGGGCTCGGCATGGGCTTCCCCGCACCACCAATCCCGCGACGCTCGTCGTAGCCGATATGGTGCACAACGTAATCGCACCCCAGCGCCTCCAACCGCTTTGCGCCTGCAACCATATCCGGACAGCCCAGGTTGTCGCCCATCACCTTGACGTTGAAGTCCCGGCCCGCTTGAACAACGCACTTGATGGTCTCCTCATGGGCCCGGGCCATCACCACCACGTGCGTGGCGCCGGCTTCAGCCATTAGTTCCGCCTCAAGGTAACCGCCGTCCATGGTCTTCAAGTCCGCGACGATAGGCGTGTCGGGGAATCGTTGGCGCAGCGCCCGTACGCCGTGCATCCCCTCTGCGATGATGAGCGGCGTGCCGGCCTCCAGCCAATCAACGCCGGCGCGCAGTGCCATTTCAGCCGTTTCAAGTGCTTCGGGGATGTTGGTAAGGTCCAGTGATATCTGTACAACGGGTGTCATGGCAATCACTATCTCTGTCATGCCGCAATCAGTCAACTGCCCGCACATACCAAGGCGGCAATTCTCTCCCCGCTGTAAACCGCTGCCGAAACGTCTGGAGCCGTACACTTAACCGAGTGCCTATCAACAGGTTGTATGTGCCGGTTGACAGCATGAGACGTCGATAGTACGGTGCTCAGCAATGGCTGGCAAGAAGCGCGCGCCGAAATCGCGTACAAAGACAAGAGGGCGCAACGGCTCTGCTAACCGGCGCTCAAGGTCGCGACGCACCGCAGTGTCTACCCGGACGCTTGTGCCGGTGAACGAAGGGCCAATTCGCCGCGCGGCAATCAGGAAATGCCGCTACATACTCGACCGGTTTGATGAGGTCATGGAAGATCTCAACCGCTACGATTCTATTGATCGCCCGGCCTACGTTGCGTGGTACCACGGTACATTTGGTTCACAGCTCAGCGAGCTTCAGGAGTTGCTGGAACAGATTAGTTACCGCGAGTCCGTGCTCGCCGAGATACGGCGGCTATGCATCTGGGAGCGCCTCCCCGAGCATGAGGCCTACCGCATCGCTTTAGACATGCACGAGCACCCGGAACGATACCGGCAGGAGTACGACGCACGGCACGACGACGAAGAATGGAGCTACGATTTTTCGAACGATCCGGACGAGGAAGCAGCCGCCGGGGAGGACCCATGGGACGACGAGCTGTCGGCGGACCAGAAAGCCGAGTATATCATACGTCTCATACGGTCCCAACCTTGGCTATATGATATTGACGAGGAATCACCTGAGTTCCTGCACGTGTTTAACGAGTTGTGGCGCTTGGTGTTCGGAGATGGCTCATCGGGAGCCGAACAACGGGATGACCGGAAGCCGAACGACGATGGCGATCAACCGCAAGAGACCGGCCGATTGAAACAACTCTACCGAGCGTTGGCAAAACAGCTCCATCCGGACCTGCGCGAAAACGCGGGTAAGCCCGACAGCTCCCTTGATGAGCTTTGGTTTCGTGCTCAACAAGCGTATCGTGACGGAGATATTGAAGGGCTGGAAGTTGCCCGCGCCGGCGTCGAAGTTCGCCACGCCCGCGATCTTTCGGCACTACCGGTCGCCGACATCCTCACCGTTCATCGGGAATACAAGCTGGAGTTGCAGGCACTGCGCAGACGACATCGTGCGCTTGCAAAACACGACCCGGCCTGGAAGTTCACCACCATTGCGGCGATAGAGCTCGAGGAGCTTCACGCCGTCGTTAGCGACACCTTGTCGGCGGAGGCGGCCGACCGCCGGGCACGCCGTGACCAAATGGACGCGATGCTCAAGACATACTCCCAGCCGCCCCACCAGCGCCGCTCGGCCGGCAAGTCTCCGCGCGGGCGGGTACCGGAATCGGAAGATCAACTGACGCTGTTCTAATGCCGACCGCGGGGTCGTCCAATGCTAAGACCACGCCGGTCCGCGGCCGCCCCGCCCGCGACCGCAGAGCACGAGCACTTGCCGTGAGAAAACGGCCATGCTTATACTATCACATAATAACGGGATTATCGGCTTGCATGTCTTTTTGGAGAACAGGTAGCTGCACTGTGGTAAGCTGAAGCTTACGCTATTTTGGCTAGTAGTGTCTGCCGCCGAAGCTGACGGGTCCGATAAGGAGCGAGCGCTCTCTACACATCCGTGGCGGGGGCTCATCTCCACGCTTTTCATCTGACCGATCCGGTCCGTTCGTTTGGGAGCTTGCAGAATGAGCGTTTCCGGTTGTTGTCCCGAATCTTCTGCTTACGATGATGAAGGCATGGGCATGAAAGTTACGACACCTAACCTGCAGTCGCTCGGCATAGGCATCGGTGCATCGACGGTGTCTGTAGTGCAGATTGCAGCACCGGAAGGGGCCCGAGCCTCGCACCGGTCGGACCCCGCACCTTCTGTCATAGCCCATAGTGTCCGATCGCATGGAGGAGACCCGCGGCAAACGCTCCTGGAGTCGTTGAGACAGTTTGACTTCGATCGTATTGATCGGATCGTCGCCACCGGGCGCCGGTTCCGCCATTTTGTCGGTCTATCTGCGATTTCAGAGCCTGAAGCCGTAGAGCACGCCTACAGATACGCCAAGCCGCATGACACAGCTTGTCCCGCGATCGTCTCATGCGGTGGAGAAACGTCTATGGTCTATGTGCTCGATGAGCACGGGCGTGTTTCGAATGTGTGGACCGGGAATAAATGCGCTTCGGGAACAGGCGACTTTTTCACCCAGCAGCTCAAGCGGATGGGCGTTACGCTTGAAGATGCGGCTAGTTGGTCGAGCACGGAAGCGCCGTATGAAGTCTCCGGCCGCTGTTCGGTGTTCTGCAAATCCGATTGCACGCATGCAATAAATAAGGGCATCCCGCGATCACGAGTTACTGCGGGGCTGTGCCGGATGATGGCCAACAAGGTACTGGAGCTTATCAAAGACGTGTCTAAGGAACACATCATGGTCGTGGGCGGCACCACACGCAACAAAATGATGATCGAGACGCTGGAGCAATCGCTGCCTAACCTCATCATACCGGATTGTGCCACGTATTTCGAAGCCATGGGCGCGGCACTGTGGGGATTGGAGCATGAGACGAAACCGTTTCCCGGTTTTGACGAGTTGATCATAACGGGCGTCGCATCCTTTGATACGCTCGATGCGCTTAAGAATTATGAGCACATGGTGGAATTCAAAACCATGAAACAGCGGGTGCCGGCACCCGGTGATACCTGCATACTGGGATTGGACGTTGGGTCGACCACAACCAAAGCGGTTCTGCTGCGAACCCATGACGACGCAATTGTCGCTTCGGAGTATCGTTACACACAGGGCGATCCCGTCGGCGCCTCCCGCGAATGCTACCGGAAGCTGCTTGCGCAGTTAGACAGCGAAATAGGTGCGGATTCCATATCAATTATCGGGCTCGGCGTGTGTGGCTCCGGACGCCAGATTGCGGGACTGCATGCATTGACCGATGGGGTCATCAACGAAATCATCGCCCATGCGGCGGCGGCTGCATACTTTGACCCGGACGTTGATACGCTGTTTGAAATCGGGGGGCAGGACGCGAAATACACCTACATCACCAACAGCGTGCCTTCCGATTATGCGATGAACGAAGCCTGCTCTGCAGGGACCGGTTCGTTTCTGGCCGAATCGGCGGAAGAAACCCTGAACCTTCCGGTCGACCAGATCGCCGATGTGGCGCTAAAGGGAGATGCGCCACCGAACTTCAACGACCAGTGCGCCGCCTTTATCGCCTCCGACATCAAGACCGCCGTACACGAAGGGGCAAGACACGAGAACGTGGTGGCCGGCCTGGTCTATTCCATCTGCATGAACTACATCAACCGGGTGAAGGGCAACCGTCCGGTCGGAGAAAAGGTGTTCATGCAAGGCGGTGTGTGCTACAACCACGCCGTGCCCCTGGCCATGGCTGCGCTTTCCGGCAAACCCATTGTCGTCCCGCCGGAGCCCGGGCTCATGGGCGCCTACGGGGTAGCGCTTGAGATCAAGAAACGCATAAACACCGGCTTGATCGCCGAAGGCTCCTTCGATCTGGCAACCCTCGCCGAGAGAGCGGCGGTCTACAAGAGAAGCTTCATCTGCAACGGCGGCAAGGAGCAGTGCGACCGCGGCTGCGAGATCGCCGTAATGGAGGTAGAAGGGAGAAGCCATCCTTTCGGAGGCGCATGCAATCGGTACTACAATATTCGAAACAACGTAAAATACGATATCAAGAGCTTGGATTTGGTCGGCGCCCGGGAGCATCTGGTATATACTCGCTTTGCACCTGCCCCCAGCGAAGGCCCGCCGGTACAAGGCACGGTTGGAATCAACCGCAGCTTCATGGTAGACACCTATTACCCCCTTTACGCCACCTTTTTTCGACAGATCGGATTTGAGCCGGTACTCCCGGATGTTGCGTTATCCGAGGGGGTGGAACGGCGTAACGCAGCGTTCTGCCACCCGGCGGAGCTAGCACATGGGTATTTCTATTCGCTGTTGCATCACGATCCACCGCTTGATTACATCTTTCTGCCCCAAATAAAGGGTGTCCCGGCCACCGACAACCAATCGGAGTCGCAGGCCTGCCCTTTTGTGCAGGCCGAGCCCTACTACCTATCCACAACCTTCCGCGAAAGTTTGCCCGAGCTCGAGCAAAAGAGGGGAACGGTTGTTCTCAAACCGTATATCAATATGATACGCGGCCTTGAAGCAGCGGCAGAGCCTATGATTGAAACAGCTAGACAAATGGGTGTTTCCGCATCCGAGGCGCAGGCTGCCCTGCAGAAGGCCTATGCGCGCCAAGAAGCCTGTCTTACAGCCATGCGCGAGCTCGGTCGCAAGGCGCTTACCCGCCTAGAGGCGCATCCTGAAGAAATTGCCGTTGTCGTTTTCGGCCGGCCCTATAATGCATTTGTACAAGCCGCGAACATGGGTGTGCCGCACAAGCTCGCGTCGCGCGGCGTACAGGTTATTCCGCTCGATTTCCTGCCGATAGACGCAGAGCGGTCCAAACGACACATGTACTGGGGAATGGGCCAGCGGATCCTGCAGGCCGCCCGGTTCTTCAAACGACACAGCCAGTTGTTCGGCACATACATCACGAACTTTTCCTGCGGACCCGATTCGCTCATAATCGGCTATTTTCGCGATATCATGCAACGAAAACCGTCGCTCACCCTTGAGCTCGACAGCCACACCGCGGATGCCGGTATAGAAACCCGGATTGAGGCGTTTCTCGATATCCTCGCGGAGTATCGGCAGTTATTGATTGGGAAGGAAGAGGAGGACGCTTCACACACCCGAGAGTTTGTCCCTGCCAGAACCATAACGGACGGGAAAGCGGTGAAAGTGCTTACTTCCTCCGGCATAGCTCTGCCGATGACCGACCCCAGGGTGAAGTTTCTCGTCCCTTCCATGGGGCGGCTCGGCACCGAGTTGGTTGCCGCGGTGTTTCGAGAGGCGGGCTTTAACGTGGTTCATCTTCCGCCCGCCGACGAGTCGGTACTCAAACTGGGCCGCGCGAACGCCTCGTGCAAAGAATGCCTGCCGCTGATTCTGACAACCGGAAAACTGCTTAACTACGTTTACAATCAAAAGCGTGACGACGAAGTAGTGGTCTATTTCATGGCCTCCGCGTGCGGCCCCTGCCGGTTTGGACAGTATCACATTTTTATGGAAGACCTTATCAAGCGTTTACAGATTCCGGATGTCGCTATTCTTCTCCTGACTTCCGAAAACTCCTACTGGGATATCGCAGGCAGTTTCAACTACTTCAAAGCGTGGGCGGCGGTCGTTATATCGGACTTCATGGAAGATGCGCGCTCCATGATCCTGGCTAATGCACGGGACGTTGAGAAGGCCACGGAGATCTTTGAAACCCAATGGCGCCTGATTGTCTCCGAAATGCAGCGGGGCAATTTCAGGTCGATCCGCACCCAACTGGACCACGCGGCGGCCGCGTTCAGGGAAATCCCAATGAAGCGACCTGCCGAGGAAGTGCCGGTAATACTGGTGACCGGCGAGATTTTCGTCCGCAGGGACGGGCTTTCGCGCCGGTACCTGACCGAGCGCCTGGCAGAAAAAGGCTTTGCGGTAATGTGCTCACCGGTATCGGAGTGGCTCCACTACGTGAATTACGACCTGGCGACAAACGGTGATGTCCCTAAGAGAAGCGCGGGAGAAAACTTCAAGTTTTACCTTCGCAATGCAATCATGCACAGGTACGAAAGAAAATTGAATCGCTCACTTTCCACCTCGGGACTGGTGCATGCCAAGGCCGCCGATGTGGGTACGGTTGTCGAGAATGCAAAGCGCTATATCTCGCCGGCATTCACCGGCGAGGCAATTCTTACCGTGGGCAGCGCTCTAACCGAGATTGCCTCGCAGGTGGCCGGGGTAATAATTATAGGACCGTTCGGCTGTATGCCCAACCGCGTATCAGAGTCGATTCTGTCGGAGATCATGACTCGCAACGACAAGATTCACAGCAGTACCGGCGGCGCCGATGCGAACGGCCGCAACAAACTTGAAACAGTGCTCGCGGATATTGAACAGTTGCCGTTCCTAGCCATTGAGACAGATGGTTCGCCGTATCCACAGCTGATTGAAGCAAAGCTGGAAGCATTCTGCCTTCAAGCTGAACGGCTTCATGAAGGGATGCTCGCCAACCGTCGCTGACCGGTTACCGCACAGG
>PWQX01000088.1 GCA_003556605.1 Spirochaetaceae bacterium | reverse complement strand
TACGGACAGTATGCGGTAAGACGGTACTGGTCGCAGACACCAAGATCATGGATGGCGGTTATCGCAGCGCAAAAATGGCTTTCGAAGCCGGAGCCGACATCGTAACGGTGCTGGGAGCCGCCTCGAGATTCACGATCAAAGATGTGATCCGCGCTGCAAGAGAATGCAAAGGTCAGGTCATGGTTGATTTGATCAACGTTAGTGATATTGATAGCGGGGCTCGCGAAGCACGCGAGTTAGGTGCTGAGTACATCTTGCTGCATATC
This sequence comes from Spirochaetaceae bacterium, assembly GCA_003556605.1. Classification (GTDB taxonomy): domain Bacteria; phylum Spirochaetota; class Spirochaetia; order DSM-27196; family SLAA01; genus B1Sed10-166. The sequence goes on along the minus strand of PWQX01000088.1, from coordinate 7,455 downwards.
GCGGTGGATAACAAGGGCCGATCTTGGAGTCAGCATAATTGGGCCGGTGACGCGGGGGGCTTGCAAATAGCCGTCGCGGGAGGAATCAACGAGTCGAATCTGGCTGAAGTAGTGAAGCTGTCACCTGATATTGTAATTGTGGGCTCGGCCATCTCCGGCGCCGCAGACCCGTTGACTGCAGCGGTAGCTCTTAAGAGCGCTGTGGACCGGCTTGCACATGAGGAAAAAAGCACCCGAGCGTCACAAGACCTCGGCGGTTCGGCTGAAAACCGCGCTGGGGCAACCCCGGTGATTCGCGAACGAATTGACTTGGTTCTCGATGAGACACGGCATTTACGAAGTATTGATTGGGAGCGTGTTGAACAGCTTATTGAGGATCTTCTGGCGGCCGACAAAATCGCCGTGTTGGGTGCCGGGCGATCCGGCTTGGCGCTTAAGATGTTTACGATGCGCCTCCGACACCTTGGACTTGAAGCCTATGTAGCTGGAGAAACGACCTCGCCGCATCTTGAAGACGGAGACCTGCTCATCGTCGCGTCCGGCAAAGGTAGCACCGGTAGTATCAACTGTGTTGCTCAGCGAATCTCGAACAGCGGGGCAACCACCTGGGCACTTACTGGAAACGAAACATCGAGCCTTTCCGCCATCGCCGATAGGACGTTACTCCTGCCGAGTCGAGAACAGGGGAAGAGCGCGCAGTTCGGCGGGAGTCTATTCGAGGCGTGCGTCATCCTGGTTGGTGACACGGTTTTCGGAGAGTTGGCGGCTAGAATGGGACAGGGATTCCCGGAAATCGCTACGCGTCATACGAACCTTGAATAGCTCACAGGGTCCTACGTGTCCCTGCGTATCAAGACAGATGACGTCTCCGCTGAGAAAGAAGAGGCCAGCGCTGCCACCTGATCCTTACAGCAAAGCTCACCGACAGGCAGAAGGTGATCTACCGCATACTCGGGATCACTCGCGACCCGTTGCCGGAGAAGCGTTACGCTGGGCTCCCCCAGCGGGGGGGCTGTTCTTGGTAACAACCTATTTGGTCACTCCGAAATATAGGCGACAGCTTCTATCTCGACTTTGAAATCTGCAGCGAGGTCCACGATCAGTGTAGACCTCGCCGGAGCCTTGGTTTCAAAGTATTTGCGGTACACTGCGTTCATCGAATCGAAATAGGTTCGGTTCGTAAGGAACACCGTGGTCTTAAGCACGCACTCAAGATCGCTTCCTGCCGCTTGTAGTACTCGTTGAATATTCTTGATGACCTGTTCAGTTTCTTGTTCTACCGTGCCAAACAACGGCTCGCCGGTGTCCATGTCGTACGACACGGTGCCGGACACGAACACAAGCGATCCAAACGTTATCCCTTCAGACAGCGGGAGATTCCGCGATGCTGTCTGTTCTACTTGGATGACCCGTTTCTGCAACATCATAATTTCCTTTCATGTAGCTATCGGTTATGGCACCACACGCACACACCCTATTCGCGAACCGTGCGCTACGCACCGTGTTGGTATTGGTCGAGCAACTCTATGTATTCCCTTACAGCGTCGAGGGAAACAACGTCCGCATAGCGAGCATCGATCTCCATAAGATTGTACTCGTGTGCCTCGGGCGAGCGGTCTCCAACGGCCTCGCGCACGACTACTGCCCGCAATCCATAGTTGTGCGCACTCTCGGCAGTGGCGCGAATACAACCGCTGGTACTGCACCCTGCCAACAGCAGCGTGTCAATGGCGTGATCTATGAGATACGAAAGGAGCGGAGTTCCAAAGAACGCCGACGCCCGAGACTTGTTAATGAGAGGCTCAGTGCTACGCCTCTCAAGGCTTTCATGAAGCCGGACCAACGATGTCCCTCGCAGTAGCCCGGACTGATGCGGCAACTTCCGCAGTACGTTGCCCCTGCGGTCCTTCCGGCTCGGATCGAACGCCATCGTCGTGAAGTAAATTGGAATCGCTCTGAGGCGCGCCGCATTGAGCAAGGCAACTGTGCCGGTTAACGCGCTGGATAAATCAGCACCATGTTGCGACTCCGCCTCCGTCCAACCGCCGGCTAAGTCGATTACTGCTAATGCGGGGCGCTCACCGAATCCGACTCTGCCACCAAACCCGTGGTCAAGATAGCTTCTACGTACCCGTTCCACATATTGCTCCATAGATGCTCCTCCTTCCCATAGCTCTTCCCGATATTCGGTAGACGACGGCATTCACACTGCTGTGTACCCGCCATCGATGACTAGTCCCGTTCCTGTCACGAAGCTTGCTTCATCAGACGCGAGAAAGAGCATGCCGGCAGCCACCTCCTCCGGTTCTGCCGCTCGCTTCAATGGGTGTCGTCTGATCCACTCTTCAAGCGCGCCTGCACGCACTTCGAGCTCCGTGAAGTCATCAGCAAGTGATTGCGTGCGCGTTGCACCAGGACACACCGCATTCACTCGAATGCCGTAGGAAGCGTATTCAGCCGCAAGCGAGCGGGTGAGATTCAGTATACCGCCTTTGGCAGCGTTGTACGGCCCGAGCTGGGGAGCACCGACAATTCCCATTTGGGAAGAGGTGTTGATTATGGTACCGCTTCGCTGAGCGCACATCACCAACAGCGCCTGCTTCGTCATAGCGAACACGCTATCGAGATTCAGTCGCAAGACGGTATGCCACTCCGCGACGCTGAGCTCGTGAAAGGCCTTTCGCATAATCGAGCCGCCTACGACATTGAGGAGAATGTCTAGATGTCCGAATGCAGTTCTACAGATTGTCACCGTCTCAAAGGCGGTGTTCTCATCCGTCACATCACCCTGCATTATCACAACACGCTCCGGTGACTCCAAATCAGGGGTCCTAGTCAGTTGTTCGAGTTTCGATCGGGAGATGTCTACCGCGACGACCGCCGCGCCTTCTCGTACGAACGCGTTGACGGCTGCGGCTCCGATCCCGTCTCCCGCGCCGGTAATAATGGCTGTCTTTCCGGCAAGTCTGTCAGCCATTCTCATCCGCCGCGGCATACGAAGCTTCTATGAATCGACCTCTTCCAGACTTGCCAACGTAGTTCCCATCTTCCACTATCACGTCTCCGCGGCTGATAACGGCACGCGGCCATCCAGCGCACTCCATGCCATCATAGATCGTGTAGTCCACACCCATACTCGTCGTCTCTGGTGACACGGTTACTGTCTTTCGCGGATCAATTACCGCTATGTCGGCGTCGCTTCCTATGCGAATACTACCCTTACGTGGGTACAGGCCGAATGCCTTAGCCGCACCAGTACTGGTCAGTTGTACCCATTCTTGCGTGGTTAGCCTTCCATCGGTTACACCGTGTCGAAACATGAGACCAGGGCGGAGTTGGATGCCGGCTGCCCCAAGCGGGACAGACCGAAAATCCTCCGACGCAGCGGTCTTTGTTCTATAGTCGTACGCTATTGAATCTGACGCCACGCTGCCGATGGATCCCCTTGAAAGCGCTTTCCATAATGCAGTGCGATCTGAGTCCTCGCGGATCGGTGGAGCGATAAGGTATTTCACCGCATCTCTGCGTTGGTATACTTCGGAGCTGAACAGTAGATAATGCGGGCAAGTTTCGGTTGTAACCGGTAACCGCGAAGCGCGCGCGCGGTCTATCATCACAGCAGCGCCGCTTGTCGATAAATGGAAAATGTGGACACGTGTCGAATAACGCATAGCCATGTGCAACACTGCCTGCACTGCGATTTCTTCCGCAATAGGCGGCCGAGATGAAGGAAACTCGGTAGCCCGGAGTCGACCAAGCTCGGCCAATTCAGAGCCGGCTCGGGATAGTATCGCATCGTTTTCCGCGTGAAAACCGGCGCACCCGTTTGCTGTTCCAATGGCCTGCATCAACATCAGGATCGATCCGTCATCGACTCCTAATGGTCCACAAGTAAAGATCTTAAACGAAGCGACGCCGGCCTCTGTCAGTAGGCGAATCTCCCTGAGTGTGGCTCTATCCACCCGTGCGACTGTCGAGTGAAATGCATAATCAATCACAGCGGCGCTCTCCGCTTCTTGTCTTCTGTCTTCAAAGGCCTCCAACAGGCTTCCTTCACCGGTGCCCGGGACGAAGTCTACCACGGTGGTTGTTCCGCCGATCGCCGCTGCAATGGTACCCGACTCCCATGTGTCCGCCGAGCGTCTGCCGAAACCAATGGGAAAATGTATATGAGTATGACCATCGACCCCTCCGGGTACGACCAGGCAACCTTGGGCGTCAATGTGCCGCCGTGCCGGCGGTCTCCAACGAGAACTGGAAGGTTGCACGATCGCTGCTATCCTCCCGCCGGACACAAACACGGCGGCCTCACCTGTCCATCCGTCGGCAACAACGGTACCGTTCTCGATAGCCAAATCAAACGAGTGGGGCGGTTCTCGTTTCACCGTTTCCTCCGCGCATTGTGTGCGGCGGCTGAGGCGCGCGGCAGGAATCGGCGCAAACTGTTGACTTGCTGTTGTGGTTCGTATTCGCAGCCGACGTGGTGACTCATAGCAAGGCCTCGACGTCGGCTTGGGTTGGCATTGCCGGGATCGCTCCGTGCCTCTGGATAACCAACGCGGCGCTGGTGTTGGCAAAACGGCCGATTTCGCGTAGCTCTTCGGCGTCGAATCGCAGCTCGGACTGTTTGATTCGCTTCCGGCAAATGCCGGTTAGCAGGGCCGCCATGAATGCGTCGCCGGCTCCGGTGGTGTCGATGATGCGCGAAGCGTTTACGGGCAACGCCGGCACTGTCACCGCAAGTTGCGGCCCGTTCAGCAGCACGACACCGTCTGCACCGAGAGTTACCGCAATAATACGGACGCGCGGGTACTCTCTAAACAGCTGCTCCAACTGGTCCGACTGCTTGAGCCCGGGATAAAGAAAGTCCAGTTCGTGGTGGTCGATTTTCAGAATGTCTACCAGGCGGAGAAACGCCTTCATCACACGCCTGGCCTCGTGCAGAGACCGCCATAAGTCAGTTCGCAGGTTGACGTCGAAGCCGACGATGACTGCCTGCCGACGGGCGGCTCGACAAGCGGAATAGGTCGCATCTCGAATAGGTCGATTCACCAGTGATATCGAACTAGTGTACATTAGCCGAGCCTGGGCGACGTAGCGAAAGTCAATATCCTTACGGGTCAGGTACATGCACGCGCTTGGGTGCCGGTAGAATACGTAGTCCGGTACCCTTGCGCTGTCTAGGGAAACAAACGCGAGAGTAGTTCTGCGGTCTTTGTCCCGGCGGACAAGCGAGGTGTCGACCCCGTATTGGTTCATAGTTTCGATAAGGTAGTCGCCGAAGGGGTCCGTGCCCAAGCGCGTGACGATGCCGGGCGAAAGACCGAGGCGGCTAACACCCACGGCTACGTTAGCAGCTGAGCCACCGGGGTGTTTGCGGAAGGTTTGCACATCAGCCAGCGAGCCGGTTTCTTGACCGATTAAGTCAACGAGCAGTTCGCCCAGGCAAACGACGTCCACGGGCTGTATCTGCGATTTAGGCTTCGCGAAGGCGCTGATGCTGAGCCCGAACGATCTCACACCCATTACTCACTCGCTCCCAACTATGACAACCGCGTCATCGATTGCGGCTATCGCCGTCGCGGGCTCGTGTATGCGTATAGCGCCACCACCGGATTCAGGTTCAAGCTCTTCTATCGCTTCTACCGCGATCAGTTCCCGCACCCTCGTCCCTTTGGGGCCGGAACCGCCTCGGGCCGGCTGACACTGTGAGACTCCTTCCTCCGCCAGAACGTTCTCAGTCTCCAAAACCCTTTACCCCCTTTCGGATCGCGGCTTTGGACAGGGCGCTTCGCTGCACATCCGAAGAGATCTTACCCTTTTCGCCAACAGAACCAGCTCATCCTCCACAAACGATACCGTGTTGTTGTCATCGACACCCCCAACAGGCTGCCGAACGCATTCGGGGAGCGAGGACAACGTCTCTACGTTCAAGCCGCGGATGCTCATGAACGAGTGCGCGAGCGCGTCACTCTCGTGGCCGCGTCCGCGTATTCACCGCCGCTGTTTTGCCCTGAATGAGTTTTCTCTGCCGGCGATGTCTGCAGGCGCGCCGGTTTCTCCGAACATGATTGATCAAGCTGCCGGCTAGCTGATGTATCCCTTCGTAGCCCGCTTCGTCCTCCCCCGCCCCAGCTACAAATATCTCACTGCCCTGCCTTCATGACCCTCGAGAACGCCTCGCGCGGCGCACCGCAGGTACTCGTATATTCCATCTTGCTCCCTGCATGGTAGCCCGCACTGCAGTGGACAATCCGGCAGATGGGATTGAATATGGACAGGCCTCCAACGTGTCGGTTCGCAGATGTGCCCTGGTAGCACGGACCAACAACTATAGACATCTATATGTATTATGCATCACTTCAGGTTGATTGTCAAGGTCCGCAGCGAAGCAACGAAGTTTGTGCGACCGGAGTAACGCGAGTACGGCGAGCCGCGCCTGGAGGTAATCATCACGCCACCAAGAGCGAAGCGCCGCATTGTAGCCCTGGTGCCGGCCGATAGTCAGCACCACCGGCGGCAGACCGACCGTTTGAACGGATCACCGGTGAAGATGCAAGCCAGCAGTCTTTCAGGTTTGGCCGTGAAGACGTGAATTTCCAATCGCACGTGCAGCTTCGCGCTGAACGGCGTGACCTGCGCGTTCGGGAGTATCTTGAGAGACGACCCAACCGTATTGAATCGGCCAGGGGGCTGGGTGGCCCAATTCAACAGCGGCGTGGCACGGCCAGTACGGGTCGCGAAGCATCTCTCGGCCAAGCAGGACAAGATCGGCCTGACCAAGTCGGACGATCTGGTCTGCCTGATGGGGATTGACAATCTGGCCGACCGCCCCGGTCGGCATTCCTGCCCCTTGCCGGATACCCGCGGCGAGGGGCACCTGATAACCTGGGCCCAGCGGGATCGGTGCGTCCATCGTCGAGCCGCCGGAGGAACAATCAAAGAGGTCTACCCCTTCGGCCTTGAGCTTCACTGCGAGTTCGACTGATTCGTCGAGAGTCCAGCCGTCATCGATCCAGTCGGTCGCAGAGACGCGGATAAGGAGTGGCATCGAATCCGGAATCACCTTACGCACGCGCTGGACGATTTCGGTGATGAAGCGCGCCCGATTGGTGAAGTCACCGCCGTAGCGGTCCTCTCGCCGGTTGCTGATCGGCGAAAGAAACTGGTGGAGAAGGTACCCGTGAGCGGCGTGAAGCTCGATTACGTCGAATCCGGCTTCGACGGAACGGCGGGCAGCGCTGACGAAGGCCTGCTGAAGCCGACCGATCCCTGTGGTGTCGAGTTCGGCGGGAGTGAGCATGCCCTCTCGGAAAGCAATTGCACTCGGAGCGACCTGGTCGCTCCAGCCACCGTCTTCGACACGAGCATGGCCGCGAACTGTGGACCAGGGCCGGTACGTGCCTGCCTTGCGCCCCGCATGCGCGAGTTGGATTCCGGACGCTGCTCCCTGAG
>PWQX01000083.1 GCA_003556605.1 Spirochaetaceae bacterium | reverse complement strand
GGTTTCTCGACATCCATGCCCTTCACCAGGAGCTTGTGGAATACAAGAACAACGAGCGCTACTTCAACCTCTCTGTCACTCCCGAGTCGATCAGGAAACTCCTTTCGGTTGGGCCGGATCAAGGCTGGTACACCTTGCGAACCCCGCCGGACACCATGTGCTTTGACCACGCCGGCCGGATAGCCGAGTGGCAGGAGATCGCTCAAGTGATCCTCCGCAGCTACATGAAACGATTCTATGAATACCGCAGGGCGGACTACGAGAATCAGTTCCTCCATGCGCGGCCGTTGACCGCTGAGGACGGGGGGGGCTCGTTCAGGAGAAGGTCTACGCCTACCTTCCGAAGAAGCAGGGAACCGATGACGTACAAGACGCAGCGCTGCTCCAGGCCGTGGAACGAGTCCGTGACCTGGTAGAAAACGGATGGAACGGCGGCGTCTCCCGAGGTACCGAGCCCGCCGACGCCGGCGTTATCGCGATAAAGGCGTTATCGCGATAAAGGCGAAGAACCACGTCTATTATCCGCTGTTGCATTTGAGTCAGGATGCCGAAAACAAAGCGGCTTGAGTCGTTTATCCTGTCGCAGACGCCGTTGGACAACGTTATGTGGAACAGGAACGCAGCGAAAGGAAGACTTGGAAAGTCGGATTTCTGTGAGGGGGCGACGCGGGTGAGCGACTTATCCGAAATCGAGCAAGGGCCACGCCGGGATCAAATGCCGACGGCCCGGCTCGAAGCCGTCGACGATACACACGCTCGGGCACCGGCTTGTCCGCCGGGCTCATCCTGACGCCGGTTGCACCGACTCTGCTGCCGGCACAGGATGATGATGCGGAAAACCTGGTGTCCTTCAATCCGTTCGGGCTCTCCGGGGGCGCGAACTACTACTTTGACGAGGCTTTGACCGGTTTCTTTGTCGGGGGCGGGCCGCACCTGGCCTACACGGCGATCGGCGATGACGATGTCTCGGTTTCGGGAACGATGTGGGGTTTGCACGCGCACGTCGGGCACCGCTGGATCTGGGGCAACTTTGCGTTCGGGCCGATGGTCGGGCTCCAGTATTCACGGACAACCTTTGATTTCGGGGATGTCGACGTTCCCGATGCCGTAACAGTGGACGGTGTCTCGTCGTTCTTCAGCCTGGGGCTCGCCTACGCGTTCTGACGCTCGCGCGCGGAGCGCCGCGCTCCGTACCGGCCGTCCCGCGGCGCTGAGGAGTGCGGCATCCCGTGCGCTCTGTCGCGGCGCCGCGGGGCTTGCATTCGGGGCCCAAAAAGCTATACATTGAGCCAACCTGACAGAGTATCTGCAGCACGGAGAGGTGTCCGAGTGGTCGAAGGAGGCGGACTCGAAATCCGTTGTACAGTTCTGCTGTACCGAGGGTTCGAATCCCTCCCTCTCCGTATCGTTGAGGCTTTGGAGAGATGGCCGAGTGGCTTAAGGCGTGCGCTTGGAAAGCGTATGTACCCTAACGGGTACCGAGGGTTCGAATCCCTCTCTCTCCGAACCGGCTCCTTCAGTGTTGATGGTTAGGCCCTGTGCAACCGGATGCCGCCCAACTCCGTCAGGCCCGGAAGGGAGCAGCGGTAAGCGGTCCTCCGGTGTGCCGCAGTGCGCTTAGCCGGAGCTGGAGGGGCCTCAATTTTTTCGGGCCGGTTGGTTCTCAAACCGGTGGCTCAAGTGCCGGTTATTCGGTACCGCGAGCGGCGGATACGGTAGGCATGCAGTACGAAGTAACCGCAACACGGCGACGGCCGCGAACCTTCGATGAGCTCTATGGGCAAGAGTTTGTGGTCGCCACGCTGAAGAACTCGCTCGAGCGTAAGCAGATCGCGCACGCGTACCTGTTTTCCGGTCCCCGCGGTGTCGGGAAGACCTCCGCAGCGCGCATTCTCGCGCAGGCACTTAACTGCCCGTCCGGTCCTACTGCGGAACCTTGTAACGATTATCCCGGCAGTGACGAAATTGCGCGCGGCGAGTCGATGGACGTAATCGAGATCGACGGAGCGTCCAACACCTCGGTCAACGACGTACGCGAGATCAAAGAAGAAGTGCTTTTCCCGCCGAGCAACGCACGCTACAAGATCTATATCATCGACGAAGTTCACATGCTCTCCAACAGCGCGTTCAATGCGCTGCTCAAGACCATTGAGGAGCCGCCGCCGTACATAGTGTTCATCTTCGCCACCACCGAGGTCCACAAGGTGCCGGCCACTATCCGATCGCGCTGCCAGCAATTCAACTTCCGCCTCATACCGATCGAGGTCGTCAAAGAACGTTTGACCGATGCTGCCGCCGAAGCCGGAGTTGCGGCTGAGGACGACGCGTTGTTCTGGATCGCCAAGGAAGCTACCGGCTCTCTGCGCGACGCGTACACGCTGTTCGATCAAGTGGTGTCGTTCTCGGACGGAAGCATCACGCTTGAAAACATCCGCGATAAACTCGGGCTGATGGGTCTTGATCGAGTGAATCAGCTCGCCGAGGCTTGTGTGGCCGCTGACGGCGCGGCGGCCTTAGCGGTCGCCGATGAGTCTCTGTCACGCGGGATCGCGGTTGATCAGATGGTGATCGAGCTGTGCGAGTACTTTCGCAACCTATTGTTCATTCAACACGGAGTGTTCAAGGAAGCGATCCTCGGTTATCCGCCCGAGCGATTCTCCGAGACTGTTCGCGGCGCACTTACCCAGACGCAACTCGAGTTTGCGATAGGGCTGTTGCTCGGTTTGTACCGTGATCTGCGCTACTCGCTGAACCCGCGCTGGGAGCTCGAACTGGCGCTCAGTCGCTTGGCCGCTCTGGGTGAGTACATCTCGCCGCGCGAAATGCGCAAAGAGATCGAAGCAATACGCGCCGGACTCAAGGCCGAAGCGCCCGCCGCGGATACCGCTGCAGCCTCCGCGCCGGCGGGATCTGTGTCGCGCCCCGCAGGTGGGCAGGCCGGCGCCGGGCTGCAGGAGCACGAGAACACCGAGGCCGCCGGGAGCGCGGCAGCTGCGCCGCCGCGGGGCGCTCACCCGCAGAGTGCTCCATCGGAAAGTACTCCACCGGCGGCCGGCAAGGACAACGGCGCTGCGATGGTGCTCGCGAGTGAGCAGGTGGAGCAGATAATTGCGGCGGTTAAGAAGCACAAGCTCACACTCGCTTCGCTGCTGGAGAAAGTTGTACGTTGGCAGCTCGCCGACGATACGCTGGAGTTGGTTTTTGATACCCAGTACCCGGCGCAAACCGTGAAGAATGAGATCGCGGTAGTGCGCGAGGCAGTGCAGGGTGTGCTCGACGAACCGCTTCAGACTGCTGTTCGCGTAGTGAAGCTTGACGAAGATGAAGAGCAACACCAGACTGATCAACGCGTTGAGATCGTCAAGAAGGTATTTCGCGGCGAAATCATCGGGGGGTAATGGTATGGGAGATTTTGACATGAGCAACATAAATCCGATGGATATCCTCAAGAACTTTCAGAATATCCAATCGCGTATGAGCGAGGCGCAGGAAAAGCTCAAAGCAATTACCGTCGTCGGCACTGCCGGCGGTGACATGGTTCGAGTCGAGCTCAACGGCCAAATGGAGGTGAGGTCAATCAAGATTTCACCCGAAGCCGTTGATCCCGAGGACATCGAGATGCTTGAGGATTTGACCCTGGCAGCTTTTACCGACGCGGTTGCCAAAGTGAAAGACCGGATTCAAGAAGAAATGTCTTCGATTACCGGCGGGCTCAATCTACCGCCGGGCCTTTTTGGTAACTCGTAACAGACCACCGTGCTGCGATACGGCGTTGCGTTTTGACCGCACTCGATCGGCTCATAAAGTACCTCTCGCGCATGCCGGGTGTAGGCAAGAAGAGCGCTACCCGCATGGCGTATTACATCCTCGCACAAGATCGAGGATTCGCCCGCAGTCTTGCAGACGAGATCGGCGGATTACACGAACGCATCCGCCCGTGTTCGGTATGCGCAAACTACACCGAGGGTGAGCTGTGCGAGGTGTGCGCCAGTCCGCGGCGCGACCGCGGCGCCATCTGCGTTGTTGAGCACCCCCAGGACATCGCGGTACTCGAAGCCTCGGGTGAGTACCAAGGCACGTATCACGTGCTCGGCGGGGTGATCGCCCCGATCGACGGTGTCGGACCACAGCAGTTAAACATCGCCTCGCTGCAGTCGCGAGTTGAGAAAGAAGGTACCCGTGAGCTCATCATCGCGACTAATCCCACCGTCGACGGCGACGCGACCGCGCTGTACATCGCGCGACTGCTCGGCGGCCGCAAGATTACGATCACGCGTCTGGCACTCGGTTTGCCGGTAGGCGGCGATCTGGAGTATGCCGACCGCCTAACGATCGCGCGCTCGCTGCGCGGGCGGGTACCCCTCGGCTGAGGTCCGCCGTCTAACTCCCGCAACATCATACGGTTAGCCGCATGCTCACCACAGGGTTGGAACCAGTCTGAAAAACCCGCCGGTACGGGCGCGGTTATCGCGGGCGGCGATGGCTTCACCCTTCGATTGCGCGCGTGAGCTGCGCGGCAGCCTCGGCGAGAACATCCGGGAGCTCCGCCTCCTCCTCGGCGCTGAAGCGGCCCAAGACGTGGTTGTGCACCGATCCATGTGACGGCCTCCCGATTCCGATACGCAGGCGCCGAAACTCGCCGCTGCCCAGGCGCTCCCGCACTGAGCGTAGCCCGTTGTGTCCCCCGAGTCCGCCGCCCTTGCGCAGGCCGACACGGCCGAACGGCAGCTCGAGGTCATCGTGTGCCACCAGGATCTCTTCGGTGGTGAGCTTGAAGAACTGCGCCGCCCGCGCGATACTGCTGCCGCTGCGGTTCATGTAGTCTTCGGGCTGCAGGAAGCGCGTGGTCGCGCCCGGCAACGGCCGGTACTCGGCCATTAGTGCGTTGAACTTCGAGCTCCAGCGCAGCTCGTGCGCAAACGGCAGATGCTCAATTACCAGACGCGCGACGTTGTGCCGCGTGTTTGCGTACTGTGTACAGGGGTTGCCCAGAAATACCACCAACCGAACCATTTTGGTTGCGCTCCTTTGCTGTCATGCTCGCGAACCTGTATACTACGAATGAAACATGAACCACACCGGTGTGATCTATCGATCGAAGCTCACTGATCCGTTTCTCAACCTCGCCGCTGAAGATCACTTGCTCCGCAGCCGCCCGGTGTACGAACGCGGCTTGATGCTATACGTCAACGATCCGGCGGTGGTAATCGGCCGGCACCAAAACCCTTGGGTAGAGTGTAACCCCGAGTATCTTGGCCGTGCCGGTATCGCGCTTGCACGGCGACAGAGCGGTGGCGGCACAGTTTATCACGACTCCGGTAACCTGAACTTCTCAATCCTCAGCGCACGGGAGCAGTACGATCAAAATGCAAACTTCGATGTCGTAATCGAGGCCCTGCAGACAATCGGTGTACGTGCCGAGCGTTCAGGCCGCAACGATCTTGTATGTGGTGAGTATAAGGTATCCGGCAGCGCCTTCAAACATCTGCGTGACCGCTCCTTCCATCACGGCACGCTCCTCGTGGGGGCCGACCTAACACGGCTGCACGCGGCGCTTCGACCGGCCGCCGCTGATATCAACAGCCGCGGTATTGCCTCGGTACGCTCGGCGGTGGTGAACCTCATCGACTTGGCGCCCGGCTCAATCGCGAAGTCCTCGGCGACTGCGCCGAAGTCTACCCGCGTGTCGGCGCTCTGTGCAGCGCTCGCGGACGCTCTGATTGCAGCCTTCGTGCGGCAGTGGGGGGCGCATGACGGCTGCCGAGACCCGCGTGGCGGAGTCAACTCGCCCCGGGATTACGGAGGTTCGGCAATCTCGAGCTGCGAGATCGATTCCACGTTCGTCGCCGCGCACCCCTGGATACGCCGGCGCGCTGAAGAGTATCGTGCCTGGAATTGGGTGTACGGCAAAACCCCTCGCTTTGAGCAGGCGCTGCGCCTCGGGGAAGAGGCCGCGCGGCTACACGTGGAACGCGGGCGGATAGTCGAGGTGGACCTCAACGGCGCTGCCGCTAACGCAGGCGCGGAAGCCTGGCGCGAGCGAGTTCTCGGCGTGGAGTACAGCCCGGCAATTTCACTACTGCGACCCGCATTACCGGACAACGCACCTCAGGAGGAACCTTTATGGAGTATCGCAGATTAGGCAGTTCGGGACTGCAAGTCAGCACATTGTCACTCGGCTCGTGGGTGACGTTCGGAAAGCAGATAGATGAGCAGAAGGCGTACGACTGTATGACCGCGGCCTACGACGCCGGAGTCAATTTCTTTGACAACGCCGAAGCGTACGAAAACGGAGTCTCTGAAGTCCTGATGGGTAAGGTCCTCCAGCGCACCCGATGGCGCCGCGATTCGTACATCGTCTCGAGCAAAGCGTTTTTTGGGGCGGTAGCAGGCCCCAAGCCTACGCAGAGGGGGTTGTCGCGCAAGCATATCGTTGAAGCCTGTGATCAAGCGCTCGAGCGCATTGGTCTTGAGTACCTTGACCTGTATTTCTGCCATCGCCCAGATCCCGAGACGCCGATCGAAGAAACAGTGTTCGCGATGAACGAGCTGATTCGGCGCGGGAAGGTTCTTTACTGGGGAACATCCGAGTGGCCTGCCGACGCGATTGAAGCCGCGTACGGCGTCGCCCGCCGCTACGCTTTAGTTCCGCCGACGATGGAGCAACCGCAGTACAATATGTTTTGGCGCCACCGGGTGGAGCACGAGTATGCCCGTCTGTACCGTGACATCGGTTTGGGCACCACAGTCTGGTCACCGCTTGCTTCGGGGCTGCTCACCGGGAAGTACAACGACGGGGTGCCGTCTGAGTCACGGCTAAACCTGCCCGAGTATGAATGGCTGCGAAAGCACTTGCTCGAGAAACCTGACACCGCCGAACGTTTGGATAAGGTGCGCCGTTTGACTACGCTTGCTGCTGAGATCGGCACCACGATGACGCGCCTGGCGCTGGCGTGGTGCGCGAAGAATCCGAACGTCAGTACCGTGCTTACCGGAGCATCGCGCGCGGCGCAGGTGCGCGACAATATGGAAGCGCTGGATACGCTTTCGATGCTCACCGATGAGGTGATGCAACGCATCGAGGTTATTCTTCAGGAGCGTCCAAGGTAGGCTACGCATGGAGGTCGAACGCCATTTCTCAGCCGATCGCATCATTTTCCTCGACTCGGACAACACCAAGGAGCAGTGCATTGCCCGGCTCTCGCAGGTGGTGCAGACGGAAGTGAAACTCCCTGTTGAAGAGATCACCGACGCGGTCAAGCGGCGGGAACGTCAAGTCTCCACCTATGTGGGCTCGGGCGTTGCGTTACCGCATGCTCGCATGGAGTGGGCTCCGAGCTGGTCGGTTGCCTTAGGCGTCAGTAAACAAGGCGTGCAGTGGGACAGCGGCTCCGACGAGCGCGCGCACCTAGTGGTGCTGATCGTGTATGCCGAGCTCGACCAGATTCAGTTGCTAAGCTCGATTGCGCGCCTATTCTCCAACCCAATGGTGCGTGAAAGTGTGCTTGCGGCGAAGACGGCCGATCAGGTGCTCGCTGCTTTGCGGAGACCGGGTCTGCGCGCGCGCGTCATCTTAGAACCTTCGGCTCTACGGGTTGCCGGAGCGACGGCGCGGCACGCGTTTACGATCGCGCAGGAAACCGCCGCGCGTGCGGTACTACTGCACCCCGACGGTCTCGGAACGCTGGATTTCCTTGACGGCCGGGTCCCGCAGTCCCCGCCGGT
>PWQX01000283.1 GCA_003556605.1 Spirochaetaceae bacterium | reverse complement strand
TCTTCCTCCGGCGCGAGCACCCGCATCAGAACCTGCGCCGCCGGCACGCCCAAGAACACCACCGCGGCCGCGGCCGCTATCAACAGTAAACGCCGCTGCGCGCTTGTCATATGGGTTCCTCCGGCGACGGGGGATGCAGAAACCCCTGCTTCACGGCGGCCTTCATCTCGCTGATCTCGTGGTCGAGCTCCTCGGGCGCCGCAAGCGCAACCTTGAACAAGATGCCGAGTACCGTAATTTTCAAGAAGTAGGTGCGCAGGTCGGGGTCTCGAACGGCGAAGACGCCGCCTGCCTCGGGATGGCTTTCGAGCAGGCGCTCGAGACCGGCACAGAGTCGCTCGAGGTTCTCGTTGAACAGGTCGAGCCGATTCGCCTCCTCGGCCATGCCGCGTACGATTGGGTAGACGCTGTGCAGCAGGTCGAACCCGTAATCGAGGAGCGCGTCGAAACGGAAATGGAAATCTCCGGGGGTTCGCAGCAGGCGGTCGAGCTCAGTCTGAAACTCGTCCCACCCATACTGTACGGTGCAGCGAAACAGGTCTTGTTTGTCCGCGAAGTACGTGTAAACGGTGCCCGGTGCCACGTTCGCCCGGCGGGCAATGTCGCAGACGCGGGCTGCCGCAAACCCGCGCTCGCCGAACTGCTCAAACGATGCCGCGATCAAACGCGCACGCTTGTCTCCGTCACGTGAGCGAGCCATGGCTTCGGCCTCCCTGCTGTATAAGCCTGCACGCTGTATGAGAATTCCTGAATGAGCCGTCATTCAGGAATCCTTCGGTGCTCTTAAATTTATCGCGTCACAAGGGCATGAGGCAAGGGCTTCGCTCCAGCGTCAAAGGTGTTAACACTCGTAGATGCTGCGGGCTATTGGGACGCGGCGGCCGGTTCCGAACGCGCGCGGTGAGACCTTGAGCACCGGGGGGGTCTGGCGGCGCTTGTACTCGGCGCGCGCAACGAGCGACAGCGTGCGATGCACCAGCTCGGGTGGAAAGCCGCGCTCGATGATCTGCGTGCTGGTGAGGTTCTCCATGATGTAGCAGTGCAGCACGGCGTCCAGCTGATCGTACGGCGGCAGCGAGTCCTGATCCGACTGGTCGGGCCGCAGTTCGGCCGACGGCGCTTTTGTGAGGGTGCTCTGCGGAATGATCGCACGCGCGGAATTGAACGACTCGGCAAGCTCGTACACCTCGGTCTTGAACAGGTCTCCGATCACCGCAAGCGCACCGGCCATGTCACCGTAGAGCGTGCAATAACCGGTGGCAAGCTCGCTCTTGTTGCCGGTGGCCAGCACCAGCGAGGAGAACTTGTTGGAATACGCCATCAATAAGGTCCCGCGCACGCGCGCCTGCACGTTCTCTTCAGCAACGTCTTCCTCGCGCCCGGCGAAAACCGGCTCGAGCTCGCGCATGAACGCGTGATAGATCTCGCCGATCGCGATCGTCGTGTACTCGATGCCGAGGGCGTCGCACAGCTGCTTTGCATCGCCGACGCTGCCCGGGGAAGAGTATTGCGACGGGAGCAGGAACGCGTGCACGTTTTCGCGCCCGAGTGCGCGTACGGCGAGCACTGCAACTACTGCCGAGTCCAGGCCGCCGGAGAGTCCAAGGTGTACCCGTTTGAATCCGCTCTTCACCAGGTAGTCGCGGATGCCCAGCACCAGCGCCTGTTCAATCTCCATGTACTTCTCGCCGGGATTTGGGGCGGCACCACGGCGCACCTGCGGATGTACCGCCGGGTGCAGCTCACCGCGCGCGCTCGCGGCCCGCGGCGCGCCCGATGTTCCCGGGGTGCCCGGCGTGAGGTCCAGCACCAGTACGTGTTCCTCGAAGCCC
Source organism: Spirochaetaceae bacterium (assembly GCA_003556605.1). Lineage (GTDB taxonomy): Bacteria > Spirochaetota > Spirochaetia > DSM-27196 > SLAA01 > B1Sed10-166. The sequence continues at coordinate 5,918 of PWQX01000283.1, read as the reverse complement.
GGCGCGCGCGCGGTGACCGCGCCGCCGGCGTCGACCACGAAGGAATTGCCGTCGAAAATCAGGCTGTCGTTTCCGCCGACCATGTTGCTGTATACCACCGGCACGCCGGCGATCCCGGCAATGCGTTCGGCGAGCTGTTCGCGCACCGTCCGCTTGCCGGTAAAAAACGGCGAGGCCGACGGCACGAGCAGCAATTGGGCGCCGGCGTCTAACAGCTCTTTTACCGGATCAATAGGGTAGCGCTCGCCCGGCGCGGGAGGTGTCTCCCACCAGATGTCTTCGCAGATTGCAATGCCCAAGCGTACCCCGTGCAGTTCGAAAGGTGTGCGTACGGCGGCGGGCTCAAAGTAGCGTGCCTCGTCGAACACGTCGTAGGTAGGAAGCAGGGTTTTGGCCTGCACGTGCAGCACGCGGCCCTGATGCAAAACCGCCGCAACGTTTTGCAGCGGCTTGCCGCTTACCGCGAGGTTTGTCTCCACGTACCCAACCACCACCGCGAGGTCCGCCGGCAGCTCGTGTTGCAGCATACGCACGCTCTTCTGGTTCGCCTCCACGAAGGTCCGCTGGTCGAGCAAGTCCATCGGCGGGTAGCCGCAGACCGCAAGCTCGGGAAACAGTACCAGTTCGGCGCCGTAATCGCGGGCCTGGCGCGCGGCATTGAGAATACGGCGGCGGTTGCCGTCGAAGGCGCCGATGATAGGGTTACACTGCGCGATCGCAATACGCACTGCTTGCTCCTTCGATTTGGGGGTGCTAAGATACGACTGTATCATGAACAAAAGCATCCTGATAACCGGACGTGCGGCGCCGATCACGGCCGAGCTCACAATGCGAGCGGCGGCGAAGGGCTTCACGCTTGCCACGGCTGCCGACGAATCCGGCGACTCCGGCAACGGGGTCGGCGAGCTCGACGAGCGCGTCCGGTACGTGGGCTGGAATCCGGCGCTGCCGATCTCTGCGCGCAGGGTGCTGCAGGAGGTTTGCAACGCCTTCGAGCGCATCGACGAGGCGCTGGTGGTTTGCACGCCACTCGCCCCCGGGACGCCGTTTCACGAGCTCCCGCCGGTGGTTCTGCAGGATGCGGTGGACCGTGCCGTCAGCGGCGCGCTGTACATGAGCAAGGAACTAATCGGTTATTTCGCGCGCCGTGAGGCCGGGGTCCTGAGCTTCGTTGTGCACCTGCCCGAGCGCGAGCTGCGCACGCCCTTAGACGCTGCGGTGGTAGGCGGCTTTGAACGGCTGGCGGACGGGCTGTTCGAGCTGTACGCCAATGAGCCGCTGGTTCTGCGTGGATTTCGCTCGGCGGGCTCCGACCCCCGCGAGTTTGCCGAGCACATTGTGGCGCATCTCGAGGAAGAATCACCGCGCGGCAGCGGCAAATGGCTGCGACACTCGGGCCGTTCGAACCTGTTCGCCTTCGGCTCTTCTCATTAATGCCGTCAAATGGTCGCCTGATTGACGTTTGAATCAGCATTGCGGTACTCTCGGTTTCTATGAAGATCTGGATGCGGCTCCTCGCCGGCAGCGTTATCGGTGTGTTGCTCGGCATGTACCTCCCGGAGGCCGGCGGCGACACCCGAAGATTCTTCGAGCTGGCGTCGGAGATTGCGCTCAGCGTCGGTCGGTACGTAATCTTTCCGTTAGTGCTGTTCAGCCTGGCCGCCGGCACTTACGAGCTGCGCTCAGAGCGCAAGCTGCTGCGCGTGTACCTCAAGACTTTCGGCCTCATTGCGGTAACCGGTGCGGTGCTGGTAACCTTCGGTACGGGTGGTGTGCTGGTGTTCTCCCCTGCACGTATTCCGCCGATTTTCCAGGAAGCGCCGGCGTTTGAGCTGCCGACGGTGCTCGACACGGTGTTCCAGGTATTCCCCCGCAATATGTTTGCTATGTTCGCCGATGCCGGCACGCAGTTGTTGCCGCTGTATGTGTTGGCGGTCATTCTGGGTTTGCTGTTTGCCGGGGAGCAATTTGGAACCGAAGCGGTGGCGGCATTCTTTGACTCGGCCGGACGGCTGATGTATCGGCTGAACTCGCTCGTCATCGAGATCATCGGCGTGGGATTTGTGGCGTTCGGTGCCCGTTTGATCTTCAATCTCCGTGAAGTTGCGGAGTTCGAGATCTTCGCGCCGTTGATCCTCGTGTTGGTAATCATGACCCTGGTGCTGGTCCTCGGCGTGTACCCGCTCTTGATCTACCTCCTCGGGGGCCGCCGTAATCCGTACATCTGGCTGTACGCGATGCTCGCCCCCGGATTGACGGGGTTTTTCTCTGCGGATGCGTTTCTGAGCTTAGGCGTGCTCACGCGCATTGGACGCGAGAATCTCGGCCTCCCGCGGATGGTCGGTTCTACGGTGTTTCCGCTGTTCGCGATCATCGGCAAGGCCGGAAGCGGCTTGGTGGCATCTGCGGTCTTTATCGTGATTCTGCAGTCCTATACCGCGCTCGAGATTACCTTCGCGCAGGCGATCTGGGTCATGACGACGAGCTTCGGCATCTCGTTGCTACTCGGTCCGGTGCCGGGTAGCGGGGTGTTGGTGGCTCTGGGCATGCTCTCAAACGCGCACGGCGGCGGGATGGAAGAGGCGTTTGTGATGATTCAGCCGATTGCTCCGCTGTTGATCGCGCTGGGCGTGTTTCTCGACGTCATGACCGCCGGATTCTGCGCGCACCTCATCGCCCAGAGTGAGGACCTGCGCGCCCGTATCGACCCGATGGACTTTGCCTGAGCGGGCCCGCATGACAGGCCCGTGCGGCGGACCGCTGCGCCGGCGGATTACTCTTCGCCGGCACCGAAACGGTAGGCGATAGAAAGCGTCAGCCCTACCATCATCTCGTCCCACCACTCCACACCGTCCTCGGTTTCGGCGTACAGGTTCGCAACCGGGTACAGGCCGCGCAGCAGCGCACCGACCTCCAGCTGCGGCGAGACCGTGTAACCGACACGCGTGCGTAATTCAGGTGTGAGAAAGCGCCCGTCTGAGAGGAAGTATTCGAACACGCCGCCGGTATCGGACCCCTCGATCGCGATTAGCGGTAGGCGCAAGGTGAGTGTCGGTGAGAATGCAAGCTCCAGGCGCCAATCGTCGGCGGGCCGCAGTTCCACGCCCACCGGAAAGCTCAGCAACACGCCGAAAGTGCCTGCGATATCGCCCTCGCCCTTTCCGGTCTCGATTTGCGTAGGCACAACTTTGTCGTACTCGTCTAAGTCGATGTATTCCTGATAGTAGAAGTCGATGCCCGGAGAAAAACGCCATATGCCGGGCAGGCGAAACAGCATGCCGACACCGGGCGAAAAGCGCAGCGGACTCACGTCGCTGCCTTGTACCGGCTCACCGGCTGCGTCTTCGGTGAACCCGTTGCCGAGCCACAGCATCCCGGCGCGAAACTCAAGTCCTTCAAACGACAACGCTTGCGCTGTCGCCCCGCCGGCGGCGATTGTGAGGAGGGTGAGAAGGCATCCAAGCCGTCGAAGGGCTCTCATGGGCCAAAAATATACCACGTCGCCGCCGCGATCGCCACAGGTGCAAGCATGGCGTTTCGGAATACCAAACGCAGAGCGTTGGTGCGCGGGCGGCGAGCGATCGTTAGCGGCGGCCGGTTAGTATGCCTTCGCAAACACGACCAGGTGGCGTGCGGGCTTACCAGTGATAATCGCGGTCTTACCGGCGGCCCGCTTTTCGTTGCCTTCGGGCAGCACGCGGATCGTGGCTTTGGTCTCTTCCTTTACCTGCGCCTCAGTCTCCGGCGACCCGTCCCACGGTACGATCGCGAATCCGCCGTCATTCTCGAAGAACCGTTTCAGCTCTTCGTAATCGTCGATCGCGTGGGTGTTTTGTTCACGGAAGTGCTTGGCGCGCTCAAACAGGGCGGTCTGTATGTCGTCAAGCAAGCGGGCAACCGCGTCCGGTGCCTCTTCGACTCCAACGCTCTGTTTCTCGCCGCTGTCGCGACGTACCAGCACTACGGTGTTGTTCTCCATATCGCGCGGTCCAACCTCAACACGGAGCGGCACGCCGAGCATCTCCCACTCTGAAAACTTCCAGCCCGGGGAATTGGCATCGTCGGAGTCGTATTCGGCGCGAAAGCGCCCGCGCAGGCGCTCGTGCACACCCTCGGCGTACCGCAGCACCTCGGCTTTGTTCTTACTCTTGAAGATCGGGATGGTCACGACCTGCGTTGGTGCCAGCCGCGGCGGCGCTACCAGACCTTTGTCGTCCGAGTGTGTCATGATCAAGGCACCGATCAGGCGCGTAGAGACGCCCCAGGAGGTTGCCCACACGTGGTCGAGGCTGCCCTCCGCGGTTTGGAAGGTGACGTCGAAGGCTTTGGCGAAGTTCTGCCCCAGGAAGTGGCTAGTTCCGGCCTGCAGCGCGCGCCGGTCCTGCATCATTGCCTCGATCGAATACGTCTCAATCGCGCCGGCGAACTTCTCGGCGTCGGTCTTCAGCCCGGTCAGCACCGGCATCGCCATGTATTCTTCGGCGAAGCGGCGGTAAACATCGAGCATCCGCAGGGTCTCTTCACGCGCCTCCCGAGCGGTGGCGTGCGCGGTGTGCCCCTCCTGCCACAGGAACTCGGTGGTGCGCAGAAACAGCCGCGTGCGCTTCTCCCAGCGCATCACGTTGGCCCACTGGTTTATGAGAAGCGGCAGATCGCGGTAGCTCTGTATCCACTTCTTGTACATGCTCCAGATGATGGTCTCGGAGGTAGGGCGGATCACCAGCGGTTCCTCGAGCTCCTCGCCGCCGCCGTGGGTAACCACCGCGAGCTCGGGCGCAAAGCCTTCCACGTGTTCAGCCTCGCGCTGAATGAAGCTCTGGGGGATCAGCAGCGGGAAGTACGCGTTGACGTGGCCGGTTGCCTTAAACATGTCGTCGATCGCCCGCTGCATGTGCTCCCACAACGCGTACCCGCGCGGGCGAATGACCATGCAGCCCTTCACCGGGCTGTAATCGGCGAGCTTGGCCTGGATGACAATATCGACGTACCAGTCGGAGTAGTTTTCGCTTCGGGGAGTAATGCGTTCTGCCATGGCAACTCTCTTGTGTTCCTCGGCCCTGGGATGAGTGCCCGCCTCAGGGTTCGCGGTATTGTAGTTGCCCAGTGGAGCAGCTGTCAAGAAAGCGCAGGGTCTGCAGGACTAATGTACGCGAGCGGTTTCAACCATATATCGAATGTTCGTACCGGTAGGGGTTGGGTATTCCATCTCAACCACGATCACTATCGAGCGTTGGTCCGGTGAGAGGTATACTTGCCCGATTCGATACCGATTGACGCTCTCGCGATCGAACTCAGGCAGCCCGATGGTGCGTTCGTGACGCCGCCCGGCGGCATCGGTGGTCTCGAGCTCGATGTGGAAGCGCGCCCGCAGCGTGTCGCCCCTGCCGCGTGCGCTCTGATGTAGTCGCAGGCGGTAGCCGCGGCCGGTTTCATAATCTCGGAAACTGAGCTCGCTCTTCGGCTCGCGCTCGTTGAGGGCAAAGTACAACATGCGCCCGGTCGCAAGGTGATCTATACTGTGCCGCTCGGCTAAGTCATGATGACGTCGAAGCAGGGTGAACAACGCGCCCTTGCCATCCTGGGTGGCCTCAACAACGCGGTCGGGGCGATAGCGCTGTACCCCGCTACTCACGAAGCGATTTGCCGGCACATCCACGGCGAACAGGTCGGCGTATGCCGCCCCTGACTCGGCGTCGATCCCATACTGCCCGAACATAAACACGCGGGAGTCTTGCGAGAATCCGAGGTTCACGAACGTAGCTACGTCCCCGGCGTACACGACGCCTGCTGCAAACAACAGCGTGAGCACGGCGACGGATCGCTTTTTGATCATGAAGTTATCACCCCTTTTTTCAGTATCGAACGAAACCGGCGTGACTGTAGTCTTTGTTTGCATCTTGTTGCATAATCGCGCCATG
>PWQX01000115.1 GCA_003556605.1 Spirochaetaceae bacterium | reverse complement strand
CGGTCGCGCGCTTGAGCGCACCAGCTCGCGGCGAGGCCCTTGTGTTACTCATCGGCGTCAGGCCGGGTGCCGGCGCAGTCATTCCGCAAGCCTCAACAGGTCGTCGGCCTGCTCTACAGCGTAGCACAGCCGGCCGGTGGCGGAGAGCTCCCGTGCAAAGCGCCGCATCTCTTCGGCGCGTCGCGCGCCCATCGCAGCGGTGTTGAAGATTACGCCTACCCGCTGCTCGGCGGACTGTGCCTCCACCCATTCAATGAGCTCATCGTCCTGAAGATGGGTAATCACCACCACCGGAACATCATCGTCGCGGCGCGGTTGTTCGTAGGCCAAAGGCGAGGCGGGAGCCGAGAAGAACACCCCAACTGTGAGGCGCGCAAACCGCTCGACTGCCGCTTCATCATAAGCGGCAATCTCCAGCGACGGTACCCCGTGGCCCGCAAAAGAAACCGGAGTTCCCGTAATGACGCAGGCACGCGCCAATGCCACCGCGACTTCAATTGTGCAGTCCTCACAGCGATAGTCGGGCTGCGCCGGTGCTCCGGTTGGGCGGGTATCGAGCAGTAGTCGGATACCGGGCTCCCGCGCCGAGTCATACTGCCGTATCAGCGCAATCCCTCGGGAGGAGTAATAGCGCCATACGATGCGCCGTGCGTCGTGATCACCGCGGTACTCCGACAACTCGCGGAACAACGAAGGGTCCCCGGCGGATCCGGTTTCGGGTTCGGGCGCTCCCGGAACCTGCCGCGCTATGCGTATCAGGGACGCAGAGGGTTGTAGGATGCGCGGCATTACATAGAACGTCTTATGCCGGACGTCCAGGCGGTACTCGCCCAGTCCAAGTGGGTCGCACATCGTCATCTCGGTGAGCCCTACGGTGTAGACGCCCCGAAAGCCGCATAACACTCGGTGCTCGAGTACAATGTGGTCTCGGATGCCAAGCTGCACGAACTCGGTTTGAACGTCAGCCTCGCTGCGTCCGAGCACTAGCCGCAGGCGTACAGTGCAGATCGGTATCGGGTACTCGTTGGAGCAGACAAGACGATAGTGCACGTAGCTGCCCTTGGCGGGGTGATCGTTTTCGAACTCCTGGCGATACCGCAGCGCCGCCACTGAAACCACCAGCCAGCCTATCGAGATCACTGGAGCAAAGAGCACCGCAAGGCGCACTACAACCAGCGGTCCTCCGAGATAGCGTCCGCCAAGCCCAACGATGACTGCAAGAAGTCCCCAGATAAATAAACTGGAGGCGTGAATGCGCACCGGTGCGATCGCCGCGGCCATCGGCTACTGCTTCTCCCGCGAGTGCAGGCCGGTCGGTAACGGCACACGGGAGATCGCCTCTTCCAGTACCTCGGCGTTGCTGCGTTGTTCTACCCGCGCTTCGGCGGATACTACAATTCGGTGGGCCAGCACTGTCGAGCACAGCTCGCGAACGTCTTCCGGAACAACGTAATCACGGCCGGCGGCAAGAGCCGCCCCACGGGCGGCGGCCAACAGGTGATACGACCCGCGCGGACTCACACCCAGGCGAATGAGCTTGTGCCCGCGTGTGGCACGAGCTACGGCGATGATGTAGTTCTGCACAGTTTCACCGACGTGTAGCCCGGTGCATGCACAACGCAGGGCGCGGATCGTCGCAGGGCTGCATACCGGCGGGACGCCTAAACCGGCAGGTAGATCGGCTTCAGCGGGCTGCTCAGCCACAGCATCGGCAACGGCTAGAATACGGAGCTCATCGGCAACACTGGGATATCCGATGGATACAGCAAGGCCGAACCGGTCCAGCTGTGCCTCGGGCAGGTGAAAAGTTCCGGCAAAGCGCAGCGGGTTCTCGGTCGCGACCAGGAAGAACGGATCGGGGAGGGGATGCACTCTGTCGTCCACTGTTACGCGGCCTTCCTGCATCGCTTCCAAGAGCGCCGCCTGTGTTCGGGTTGCAGCTCGATTCAGCTCATCGGCGAGGACAAACTGGTGCATGATCGCGCCGGGGCGATACACGAAACGTCCGGCCTCCTGGCTCCAGATCGTCATCCCGGTTACATCGCCCGGCAGGAGGTCGGGGGAACACTGAATGCGTCCGAACTCTAGTCCGCTCGCCTGCGCCAGCGCACGAGCGAGGGTCGTTTTCCCCACCCCGGGAATATCTTCAATCAAGACATTCAGGCGTGCAAGCAGTCCGATAACAAGTAGGCGAATGAGGCGCGACGGACCCACAAACGTTCGGGCAACCGTATCCTCAATCGCGGTGATCTGTTCTTGCGCTTCAGCTGTGTTCACTGTTCTGCTCCCTCGGGAGAACAACTAGATCCGAAAACAGAACGGCAGTCAGAGGGTGCCGCGGGGCTCTACCAGTACATCCAGGCGGGTCGGAACCAGACGGATTTGTTGTCCCTCAAACTGCATCTGCCGCGTGAATGCGGCGGAAAGCCGCGGCGGGAGCGCGGAATAGACCGCCTCGGAAACGGCGATGTGGCCTGCCGGCGTAGCCTGCTTTTCCAGATGGGAGACGAAGTTGATAACCTCTGAGACGATGGAGCCGGTATCACCGGCAAAGCGTACGCGGCCCGCATCAAGCGCTATGCGCAGCTCTAAGTCGGCGTCGACCCCGTGCTCGCAGAAGCTGTTGAATAGGGGAATCGTCCTTTGAAGCTCGAATGCGAACTGAACGGCGCGAACCTCGTGATTCTTGAAGGTAAACGCCACAATGCCGCCGTCGCCGTTCCAGTTCCAGACTCGTCCGTTATATGTCTGCAGTTTCTCGTTCATGAACTGCCGAAACTTGAAGTAGAGTTTGCGTATCTTTCGCATACCGTGACGCCTGACCAGCCGTGAGTTTCCCACAACGTCGATACTGATCACCGTGACGTAGTATGCGCGCCCGTCACGGAGGCTGCCCCAGTTTGCAAGATCCTTCGGGCTGGACACACTCGGAGCCACCCGGCGTTTGTCGAAGTCATAAACCAAACCGGCCTTAGTCAGGTTTTCAAGAAACAGCTCTATGCCTTCCAGCGAGGCGTGCCTACCCATGAACTGGGTTCCGTCGGTTTCCACGATCAGCTGAATAAGCCGACCGAAGCAGTGGCGCTTTCTGCAGACTTCCAGCAACTGTTCCGCGGCACGGCGCGGCGGGATTGTCATGTGGCGGTGTTCACGTGTAAGACGGTAGAGATCGAACTCCCCGAAGAGGAGCCGGCCGACCTCCTCAATTTGCGTGGTCTTGAAGTTAGCAGCAAGCAATTCAATGAGATCTTTTTCCAGCGCTACGTCCAGCATGGTATTTTCTCGGTAATGCGCGCGACAAATGGTACACTATATTATATACTGAACGCCGCAAAGATTGAACCGAGGGGGGCGGGTTTTTCCGCCCGGGGGCAGACTTCAGGGCGGCAGTTAGTGATCGCGTGCCTATCGCGCCGCGGTACCTTGGGCCGGTATTATCGTACTCAGGCGGATTGCATTCGGCGCGGGTAGCGCTGTACAGCGTCGATCTTCAAGATAGACGTTGTAGTACCCGGCGAACGGGACCGGGAGCTTGCGCACCGAATGTTACTTGAAGAGCTCTGCCGCGGCGAGGTCAACGAGCGGTCGCGCACGGGGTATCGTGAGATTATCGGCCGTCCGGCGCAACGCGGCGCAGACGGGAACATCCTCGGGTGCACTGAGATCGCGATGCTCACCTCCGTGGCGGACTCGCAGGTGCTGATTATCGACACCACTGAGCTTCATGCCGTACAGGCTGCGGAGGTTGCGCTTAGCGGGTGAGGTCGGATCTCCAATGGCCGAGCATTTGCCGGCCCATCACGAACTCACCAAGATGATACGCGGTGTGATCTATCGCGAGCAGCGCGGTCCGAAAGACTGTCCGCCCTTCCATGTGTTTCACGGGGGCGAAGATGTCGCGCTCGGGGTCGCTGATGAGCTCGATGAAACGCTCGCGGTCGCACTGTATTGCCGAAATCGTCGTATCCCAGGTTGCTCGGTCGGCTTCAGCTTCGCCGCTAGGCCAGTATCCGTCGGGCCAAGACGGCGAACGGTGTTGCGGCTCGGCGGCGTACAGCAAGAGGTCTTCCTGCGCGATGCGGATGTGCTCGAGCTGGTGCCAGAAGCTATACGGCACGTATGGCGGCTTTTGATTCATGAGCCTGTGGGGAAAATCGGCCACCGCATCTTCGAGGCTGAGATGCGCACCGTGATTCCTGAGCCCTTCAGTCAGCCTTTGTTTAGCATTGTCTGTCGCAGTTCGGTCCATGTGTGACAGTAGCACGCATCAACGCTGCAAGTGTATACGCCCCCGGCCGGGCACTTTCGCGCTTTGCTCTTCTATCCACTCGAGGACGTCGCGAAATCCAATCTGTCGCGTGTCGTGCCTCGCGTCTTCAAAGAACAGGTACCGGACCTCGCTGCCGGAATCGCGTAACTCATCAACAAACTCCTCTTGGCTCCGCGGAGAGATGACGATATCCTCTGCGCCTTGCAAGATCAAAGCCGGGACACCGTGTCCGCTGATTCCCGTGGAGTTACGGGTGAGGATCTCGTGGATTTTCGGGTACGCTTCGGAAAGGCGGTTGTCGAACAAGGCTTCGGCAAACTCATCCCGGAGCAACTCGCGCGCGTTCCATGGATAGTACGACTGCATCGCTCCTATACATTGGCGGGTTACGTGGTGTTCGAGATCTGTAAGCCAACGATCCTGTAGTATATTCGCCGGATCGAAGCTGTCGGCACCGTAAATCTCGGCGAACACGTGTGCGATCATGGGAACCACCACCGGAAACTCACGGAACAAGGTGTGCATATTGGTAGTCGGTCCGTAGCCGATGATCCCGGCCAATTGGACATCTGGGGCGTAGGTGGACTGAAGATCTGCGGCCGCGAAGGCGGCGTGCCCTCCTTGTGAGAAACCGGCCAGAAACGCTCCCTCCGTCACTTGAGGTGCGGCCTTACGTTGCTCGATGGCGTTGCGCACGGCGCGGACCCCGTCGAGCATCATCGTGGCCTCCGAGCGGGCGTGAAAGACCGGCTGTAGCCTCTCGGGGTCGCCGAAGCCGGTGTAATCGGGAAGCAGCGTGACAAATCCCTTTCCCGCAAATGCGAGGACATGCGAGCGGTACAGACCCCAGTGAATTCCGGCGATGTGTTCGCGCGAAGGGCGGCAGGCGTCGATAAGCCCGGTTGTGCCCGGAGCGAAGACGTAGAGTGGCGCCTGTTCCTTCTCGACATCGCGGGGGATAAACAATTGCGCGGTTATTGGAGCTGCGCTACCGTCCGGGTAGCTGCTGCGGTAGCGAATCAGATAGCAATCAACGCTGTAGCGCGCGGCGGGGACAGGAAGAGTCGGGAACAGCTCGGCGACAATTTGCTCGACATCGGAAGCTTGCAGAACCTCGGTGTGCGACTTCTCAAGCAAGCGCCCGGGCTCGGCCGATACCGCATGCGGATTCCAGAAAACGGTGAAGACCGAGACAAGCGCCGCAATGCGCAGCTTTGCCCCTAATCTCATGGGACTTCTCGGGTCGGCAAAGCCGGGTGTATACCGGGCTCCGCCTCGGTTCTGGGCACAAAGCCGGCCGAAGAAAGCAACTCGGGCAGCACCGTGGCCTCCGAATCAACGTGTCCCGCTCCTACCGCCACTACCAGCGTTTCAGCATTGGTTTCCTCGAGCGTCGCCAGAATTCGCTGCACCCACCTGTGCTCGCGGGTTTCAAACAGCAGCCGGCGCTCAACCTCCCGGCCCGCACGGAGCTCCGACGGGAGCTCAATGTCCAACAGGTCGTACGGTGAGCCCGCGAGGTCCCGCAGCTCGTTTACATAGTACTGTTGGTCTGAATGGTCGAGTAGCTCAGCCGGCTCATCCCAGGTTTCGAGGTATGCGACTCCCACACCCGCTTTGAGAGCCACCTTTACAATATGCTCATCAACACCCGGCCGCCACGAGAATGAGTCGTGTGTTCGGCGTAGCCGGCCCACCCGGTCGCGTGCCGCCCGGGGGCGCAGCTCCAGTACGGCTTCGAGCTGATGGTCCGGAATTCCGGGCAGCCGATCGCTGAGGGACTGAGAAAACTCCGCCACGAGTCCGGGGTAACGCGCGTGCAGATGCTCGGCGAGCGTTGCGCGCCCGTGAGTAGTGTTGTCCTGAGTAGGCGCGGGAGCAACGGCACACGAGGTCGCCATCGCAAACAGAGCAAGTGCGGCGATTACTCTCTCGCGTGCGGAATCGATCAGCGGTACAGACGCCATGCGGACCTCCGGGGAGTCGCCCGAGGTTATGCCGGAAGGTCAGCGATCCGCCTGCTCTACGCATTCCACAGCGTGCAAAACAGAATAACAGCAGAGGCGCGTAGTCTCTGCCTTCGGCACAAATCGCTAACCCACGTTGTGTTCCTTCATGATAAACGATAAACCCCGGGTGTTCGAGGAGAAATCCTTTGCCCGCACACTACGCCTTCGAGCCGAACAGCTTGTGGAAGATTCGGTAAACCAAATGAGGCGCTACAGTTGCCGGGATCTACGCCTCATTCGCCTTGTACTAGGTTGACGGACACATAGGCGGTTATGCATGCGGTGTTGCGATCTCATCGTGTTTCGAGAACCGTGAACGGGTTCGTGTACGTAATGCCTCCGGGACCGTGCAGCTCTGCGCGGAGGTAGGAGCGGATGGCGGGTGTCTCGCGGTAGGCAAGCGTTGAGCCCCTCTGCACATGCCGCCCTTCGGATATCCATGTAATCGTGTCATGCTTCCGCCCCGCAACCGTGATCATACCGGCCTCATTATCGACAATGACTTCGTCGATGACCGGAGCAGCGGCGCCGTTGCTGAAGTAGAAGCTGCCGTTCTCCATTGCAGTCCGCAGCGCGTGCTCAGAAAACTCGGCAAGCGGAAAGACGTTGTAGGCGTGCCCGAAGTCACGCATGCGGTGGAAGTCGTCGTTTGAAAAGCCCCACACCGGTCGTTGCGGCATCATTGCACTCAGGATCGTGTCCCACAGCGCCCGGTCCTGCGGGTAACGGTCGCGTTGATTGACGACCTCAAGGCCGACAACGTGATCGAAGCGCTGGTAGAACTCTACGTACCACTGGGCAGGGTAATCATACCGTCCGGGGTGGAAGAACACAGCGAGTCCGTCTTTCTCGCCGATACCCGCAAACACTTCCTCTTCGCTGATGTCAAGACGAGGTTGTCCGATGGCACCGATTATTGGGCGGTAGGTGCGTCCGTTGATGTCGTAGTCGCAGAAGTAACTACCAATGTGGTGCGTATCCGAGATCTCGTTTGCTTGTACCGCAAGCATTCCCAGTTTTTCAGGGTCGCGGTTGTATTCCGTCCAGGGCCACGTGACGTGATTGTGGTCCGAGATTGCGAGGATCGCGTAGCTCGCCTCGCGGTATAGATCTATCACGCGCGCCGGGCTATGTAACCCGTCACTATTGCGGCTATGCGTGTGGAGGTTGGCGCGGTGCTGTCGGCTTCGACTCCAGTCGACGGCAGCGTAAGGATTCTCGATGCGGATCTCTGAACGCGGGGGTATCGGTACCGAGTGCACCGGTTCGGGGATTTCTTCCGAGGGCGCGTGGGGCGCCGCACGGCAGCCTACCGCACACACAAGCATGACAGCCAAAGCTGCGGCCAACTGCAGCGCATTAAGGGATGGTGTACAACGAGCGGGGGGTGATTTCTTTGACATAGATATGGGTGAAGCGGCCACTGTGTTCGTACGACTCGGGGCCGGCCACTTGACCGACGGAGAAAAAATACAGAATATCGTCCATATCTGATTGAGAGCGCGTGAGTGAGTACCTTACGTAAAGGCGATCGTGCGGTTCGCTGCTTCCGAAAAACACCACGGCTTTGCGTCCGTCGGGGTCTGCAATCTCCCGCAGTACATGACGCAGGCCGCCGTAATACACGCCACGCCGATCAAGCAGGTGCAACGTATTGGTGTGATCAAGATAATAGAGCTCGAACAGGCCCGCTTCGGACGGAACGCAGGTGTTGACGTGGTGCTTTTCCACCTGTAGAAAATCAGTCCAGCGGATGGTGTAGTACACGGATTTGTCGTTAATCTGGCGGGTAACACGTGGTTCCATACCGGAGCATAGTGTAGCACGTACGGAGAGACGGCAACAAGCGCTGCGCAAGCATCAGGCAAACACCCGAGCGGTAGGGCTGCACACGCATAGGAGCGTACGATCATGAAGAAACCCGCACGCCACATCAACAGCGGACTCCATCACGTGGGAATCGGGGTGTACGATCTGGAGGCTACGGCTACCTGGTATCGCAAAATGCTTGGGTTTACCAGAACCGTGTACGAGGTCACCGAAGAAAGCGCCGGTCTCGGTGAGCTCACGCAAGGTGAGATTCGCCGGCAGAAGCGCCGCTTGCTGTTCAACCCATACGGTGGCGCCGGTGTGCAGCTCATACAGTTTGTGGGACGTGACCCGCGTCCACCGGAACACGAACTGGAGCTGGGTGACCTCGGCATCAGCGCGGTGCGCATAAAAGTATCCGACGTTGAACGCAACTACGCTCGGTTTCGGAAATCCGGTGAGACCTTAGTGACGAGGATTGTAGAAGACTACGGTGGATGGAGGAGTTTTTTTCTTCGCGACAACGAAGGCCGCTTGCTGCAGCTGGTGGAGGCCGAAGACTGGTTTCGCAGACCCTCCAAAGCCCGCAACGGCGGGGTCTGTGGCGCGTTGATTTCCGCGTCGTCCAACGACGACGGACGTATCTTGTTCGAGGACCATCTAGAGTATGGGTCCGCGGTGTACAACGAGGTTGGAGTGTTCGGCGATCTGCTGGATCTGCCGGGCGGGGAGAAGCAGTTTCGGCGGCTCCAACTCAAACAGAGTTTTGCGCGTGCAGGACGATTCGCGGATTTCTTTGGTCCAGCGCGGTTTGAACTGTTGCAGGAAGAGGGCAGCGTGCATCGTCATACGCGCTCGGGACAGCTGTGGGGTGATCCCGGATTCGTGTGTCTCGCTTTTGAGATGGCTCCGCTTGAGGCTGCAGCGGAGTTCTTCGTTCAACGCGACTACGATCTTGCGGCTCTTCCCCAAGAGCTCACCGAAAGGCGCTCGCCCGCGCGATTCGCGGTGGTACGCAACGCCGACCGGTTGGCGATTAAGTTCCTGCATACCGACCGGCTGCCGTTGCTCCGCGGACGGCTGTCGCTGCCCCTCGGTGCGAACAACGTGTGGCGCCGGACCCCTCACCGGTTAATCCGCTGGGCGGTGTAGCGCGGTTACGGGGTCAATTCCCATCCGGGTGCTCACGTCCCGCCTAGGTGCTCATCGCCGATTCCGGTATCGTTACCCTCGCCGGTAATATCAGCGTGCACCTGCCGAATAAGCGGCTCGTACTCTTTGGGAGCTTCAAGATAGCCCCAGGCAACCATCTGCGACTGAAACAAGGGGCCGTACGCGCTATCATGGTAACTTTGAATGATATGCGGCACTTTCTGCTCGGTCAGATAGGCCGAGAGCAACTGCGCCTCCACCTCGTTGTCAATTTCCAGCAAACGCCGGTATCTTCGGTCGCCAGGGTTCCACATAACACGTATAGGATACCCCGGCCTCCCGCATTGTGGCAACGGCGCCTCACCGCAGCTGGGTGCTGTCCCGCGGTTGCATACAGCCTGAAGCGGGGGTAGCGGGCACGGCGCAGCGAGTCCAAAAACGTTATAATAATAATTATCACGATTATAACCAGTCGTCCTTAACCTGTTCTTGACAAAATCCGGGCCCTCAACTAAGGTTTAGACTTAACATTAAGTAGAGTGGAGGAAGCCGATGCACCTGGTGTTGTGGTTGGTACTTCCTCTCGCCGGCTTAATTCTAGGTTGGATCATCAGATGGCTCTACGCCAGATTTCAACTCTCGTCTTCAGAACAGAAGGCGGAACGAGTACGCAGAGACGCAATAAAAGAAGCTGAAGCCCAGAAGAAGGAGATCATTCTTGAGGCCAAGGATGAGTTGCTGCAAGAGCGCAACGCTCAGGAGAAAGAGCTCAAGGAACGCCGCCTTGAGCTTCAGCGCTTTGAAAAACGTCTGCTCCAGAAAGAGGAAAGCCTAGATAAGAAGATTGCTTACGTTGAGAAACAACAGCAAGGTTTCTTGGACCGCGAGAGGAAAATCGCGCAGCAAGAGGAGGAACTGAGCAAGCAGGAGTCAACCCTGCAGCAAGAACTGGAACGGGTTTCAGGCATGACGGCCGATGAGGCGAAGCGTGTTTTGATGGCCTCACTAGAGGATGAAGCACGACACGACGCCCAAACGGTGATAAACAAAATCGACCAAGAGGCAAACGCCACCGCCGAAAAGCAGGCGCGGGAAGTCCTCGTCGGCACCATACAGCGTATCGCGAGTGAGGTGAACTCCGAGGTAACCGTCACCTCGGTAAGCCTACCAAACGATGAGATGAAGGGGCGTATCATTGGTCGTGAAGGGCGCAATATCCGCACGCTCGAAACGCTTACGGGCGTAGATATCATTATCGACGATACGCCGGAAGCCGTGGTGGTGTCCTGCTTTGACCCGGTACGAAAGGAGATCGCACGGCGGTCGCTGGAGCGCCTCGTTTCCGACGGGCGGATCCACCCAACGCGGATCGAAGAGGTAGTGCAGAAGGTTACGCAGGAGATCAGCCAGGTCATCTATGACGAGGGTGAGAAGGCGTTGTTTGATCTCGGCATTCATCACGTGAAACCCGACGGTATTCGTGCTATCGGGCGGTTGTATTTCCGTGCAAGTTACGGCCAGAATGTGTTGGCCCACAGCAAAGAGGTGTCGGTGTTCGCCGCTATGCTCGCCGCGGAGGTAGGAGCCGACCGCGATATAGCCAAGCGCGGCGGCTTATTGCACGACATCGGCAAAGGTATCGAGAGCAACGGTGATTCGAACCATGTAGAGCTTGCCGTTGAGCTTGCCAAGCGTCTTGACGAAGATGAACGCGTGATCAACAGTATTGCGGCGCATCACGGTGACATACCGCATACCTGCGTGGAGTCGGTACTGGTACAAGTCGCCGACGCGTTATCAGCTTCGCGTCCCGGCGCCCGCCGTGAAACGCTTGATAACTACATCAAGCGTTTGGAGAACTTAGAACGCATCGCCGAAGACTTCACCGGGGTTGAGAAAGCGTACGCTATCCAGGCCGGCCGTGAGCTGCGCATCATGGTTGATCACGAGACGGTAAGTGATTCCGAGGCAAAGGAAATTGCAAAGGGCATCGCTAAGAGAATTGAGTCTCAGCTGAGGTATCCGGGACGCATCAAGGTTACGATGATTCGCGAGACGCGCATCGTCGAGTACGCGCGTTAATCGCATGGGAGCAGTGAAGACAGTCCTCGCTTTGGGGGACGTAATCGGCCAATCAGGATTTCGTGCGGTGGTCACTAGTCTGACCGGCATACGCAAGAAGCACGGAGCCGACGCGGTGATTCTCAACGTTGAGAACACCGCCGACGGATTTGGAATAACCGAGGAGCTTGCCGGCAAGCTCCTCGCCGCCGGCGCCGATGTTCTCACCACCGGAAACCACATCTGGCGCAAGAAAGAAGTGCGCGAGTACCTCGACCGCCAAGAGTTCATCTTACGGCCGGCCAACTACCCGGGCGGAGTGCCGGGACACGGAAGCTGTGTGCTCGAACGCCGCGGGCTTACGCTTGGCGTGCTAAACCTACAAGGCCGGCGGCGCATGCCGCAGACCGACTGCCCGTTTAAGCTTGGGCGTGAGTTTGTGCGGCGCCTGCGCGAGCGTACGCACTGCATCGTTATTGATTTCCACGCGGAGGCGACTGAGGAGAAAGAAGCCCTGGCGATGTATTTGGATGGTGAAGTCTCGGCGATATTCGGCACCCATACGCATATCCAGACCGCCGACGAACGAATTCTGCCGAAAGGCACTGCCTATATCACCGACATCGGCGCCAGCGGGCCGATCGACAGTGTAATCGGTTTCCAGCCCGATATCAGTATTCAGCGCTCGCTCACGCAACTGCCGCTTCGAAACGAGGTTTCAGACAACCGTGCCGCGGTCCACGGCGTGCGCATCGAGATCGATCCCGCGTCCGGCCGGGCACTCTCAATTGTGCGAATCCGCGAGGAGTCACTGATTTAGTCTGTCGGGTTTAGCCCTTGGATCGGCCGCAATACGGAATGGAAGGGCTACCGGAGCAATGAAGCATCGTTCCTTACTCGAACTTCTGCAGACTCGATACCCCGAGCACAGCAAGGAGCGCCTGTACGCGGCGGTGCTGTGCGGTGAGGTGCGAGTAGATGACGAGACCGTGCGTGACCCCAAGCGCCGCTGTAGCTCCGGGGCGGAGATCACGCTCGGGATCAGGTCGGCTTATGTCTCGCGCGGCGGTGCTAAGCTCGAGCATGCACTCTCCGTGCTGGAGTTTGAGGTTGCCGATAAGGTTATGCTGGACGCCGGAAGCTCCACCGGCGGTTTCACCGACTGCCTGCTTCAACACGGCGCACGCGCGGTACACGCGGTCGACGTCGGCTACAATCAGCTCTCGTATCGTCTGCGCCGCGACTCGCGCGTTGTAGTCCACGAGCGTACCAATATCCGTGCGGTGACCGCGCTGCATCCGCCTGCCGATCGGGCGGTCGCCGATCTGTCGTTTCGTTCTCTGTTGGGTGTCACCGGGCACATCATTGACCTCACTAGCGAAAAACTCGCGTTAGTGCTATGCAAACCGCAGTTCGAGCGGATGCATTTGCGCGGCAGCTGGGGCACACGTTCGCGCGCGCCTGAGAGGTTTGATGGTGTCCTGCGCAGCCTCACCGAGATCACGGCGACTGTAGCGGACACTATTCTCAAACTGGAAGGTGAGAACGTGATGGTGCGCGGGGCCGCGCCGTCGAATGTGGCCGGGCGCCGCGGTAACCAAGAAATATTTCTGTTGGTGAGCCGGCCGGAGGAGAAGCGGCCCGGAGCGACGCTCGGCAGCGCTGCTTACGAACGTGCCCGCGATGCGTTGATCCGTGAGATTGGGACGGAGCTCAGCCTGAGACAGTAAGGCGGTCTACCCGAATGACTCACGCTGCAACGGGTCCCCGACGTAGACGCCGGCGCCGCCGAGATGCCTCACGCGCTCACCCTCGATCAGGATTTGTACACGCTCTACGGTGGGAAACTCGGTCGTAGAGTACACAATCTGCTTGAGCTGCGCCACCAGCCCTTCAACTCCCATGGTATTGAACTGAAACGGCTCGCTGAAGTTCAAGTACGCGGTACCGTCGCGCACCCAGGCTGAGATCAGTTGTGCATCATCAGGAATGAGATTCAGATAGCCCAAGTTGAGCTCTTCGAGCGTGGGTCCTTGCATGAGCTCCTTGAGTGTGGCGGTCATTGGGCTATCAGTAAACCGCACCTGACGTTCAACGCGTTGGGGGTAGATTTGTCCCTCGTCGGTCACACGAATGAAGTAGATGCCGTAACGGCGTTCACGCTCTTGCGCGCCGGCCGATCGCTCAGGTTCGGTTTCGGGATCGCTCTCGGTTTCCGTCGGTGGTTCGGCTCGGCGTTCGGCTGCTCGGTCGCCGTCGTCATCAAATTCACTTCCGCGCTCACGCTCCGGAGGCGAAGGTTCGGTTACCGGCGGCTCGGGTGGATGATCGGGGTCGGAACCGTCCGGTTCGGTAACGTCGGGAATGGGTTCGAGCTCGCGTTCACGCGCGCCTTCGCGTTCAGGTGTCGAAGAGTCACTCGAGTTGCGCGAGATGCGCTCTGAGATGACGTCGCTGAGCCCGGTACGGTCAACAACCTGGCGAATGTCCTCACGATGGTAGAGGTACAAGACGCCTACGAACAAAATGAACACCATCCAAAACAGGACTCCGAAGTGAGCTTTACGTTGTTTGCGGCTTCGAGGCATCTCGTCTAAGAATATCGGCATGAAGCAGCTGAGTTTGACAGCGTTCCGGCAAAAGACGTATAGTTTCGGAACGATGAACGAGTTCAGCGGCATATCGGCGTCCCCGGGAATTGCTATCAGCCAGGCATTTCTCTATTTGGACGATACGCCCACGATTCCTCGCTACAGAATAGACGATTCGCAAATCGCGGATGAGTTCGAGCGCTTCACTGTTGCTGTGGAGAAGGCGCTCGGTGAGCTGCAGGGTCTCCAGAACCAAGAGAGAACCAACGGAGGCAACCAGCACGAACTCCTGGATTCACACCTCTTGATGCTCAGTGATCCTGAGCTTACCTCCAGTATTGAGAGTCGTCTGCGCAAGAACCGGCTTAATGTTGAGTGGGTGCTGTACCGCTTCATTCAAGAACAGACCGATAAGCTGCTGCGAGCCGAGGATCAGTACCTGCGCGAACGCACCGCCGACATCCACGACGTTGCCAAGCGCGTTCTGAACCATCTCATGTTTCGACAGAAAATCTCGCTGTCGGACTTGGCGCGAGAAGTGATCCTGGTGGCTCACGAACTCATGCCCTCGGATGCCATTGCCATGAACAAACGGATGGTGAAAGGCATCGCGCTCGACGGTGGCTGGAAGACTTCCCATACCGCGATCTTGGCGCGTGCGTTCGAAATTCCGGCGGTACTGGGGCTCTCGGACATTTCAAGGGCGATACGGACCGGAGAAGAGATTATCGTCGACGGCAACCGCGGGCGTGTCATAACCGAACCCGACGACAGAACTAAGAAACGTTACCTGCGCGTGCAGCGCGAGTGGCGTAAACGCGAAGTCGAGTTGATGAACTTGAACGAGCTTCCGGCCGAAACGCAAGACGGTAAGCTCGTGTATCTCACAGCCAATATCGAGGTACCCGAAGAGGTGGACGCGCTTGCCTCACACGGAGCCGATGGTGTGGGATTGTATCGCTCAGAGTTCCTATTCCTGCGTGGGACAAGGTTGCCCACCGAGGAGGCGCAATACCACGCGTACTCACAGGTATTAAGAGATGTGAGAGACAAGCCGGTAACTATCCGTACGTTAGACCTTGGTGGTGAAAAGATTGCGCCGATGTTGGGCGGGTCCAGGGAACGGAATCCGATTCTCGGCTGGCGCGCGATTCGTTTGTGTCTCTCGCGTGTTGACTTATTCAAAGTACAGCTACGCGCGCTGTTACGCGCGTCGGTGTACGGAGATCTTCGCATCATGTTTCCAATGATCTCCGGAATCGAGGAGCTCAACCACGCCTACGAGGTACTGGATGAGGTTCGCCAGGAACTGCGAACAGAGGGTGTCACGTTTCGGGAGGACATGCCGGTAGGGATCATGATAGAGGTTCCTTCAGCCGCGCTCACAGCCGATATTCTCGCGCGCAAGGTTGATTTCTTTTCGATTGGAACCAACGACCTCATTCAGTACACAATCGCGGTCGACCGCGGAAACGAAAAGATCGCGTACCTCTATGAGCCGTTCCACCCCGGGGTCTTGCGCCTGCTGAAGGCCGTGATCGAAAACGCACACGAGGTCGGGATCCCGGTCGGAATGTGCGGCGAGATGGCCGGCGACCCGGTTGCAACTCTCATTCTGTTAGGACTGGGGCTTGATGAGTTCAGCATGAGCTCAGTCGGTATACCCGAAGTAAAACGGATTATTCGCTCGGTAACCATTTCTGAGGCTGAAGAGCTCGTCGGGACCGTGATGGAGATGCGTTCGTATCAAGAGGTGGACAGCTTTGTTGCCGAGCTGATGCGCAAGCGCTTTGAGGTAGGGGTGTACTGAGTATGCTGCGGGTTGCAATTACCGGACGACCCAACGTCGGAAAATCTACCTTGTTTAATCGTCTGATCGGCCGCCGCCGTGCAATCACCGCGCGCACGCCCGGAGTCACACGTGACCCGGTGACCGCCACTGTTGAGTTCAGCGGACTGCGCGTTACCTTCAGCGATACCGGCGGCTACACCGCAGGCGAAGCACCTATCGACAGGCGGGTCTCGGAACGCGCGCTCGAGGTTGTAGCCAAAGCCGATGTGGTGTTGTTTATGTTCGAGGGCCGGCAGGTCACCGGCGAAGATGAACTATTTCTCGAGCACATGAATCGTTTTCGCGAGAAGGTACTGCTGGTAGTCAACAAGATCGACACGCCGGAGCATGAATCGGCACTGTACGAGTTTTACCGCTTCGGGTTCGAACCGGTAATCGGGATCTCTGCCGAGCATGATCGCGGAATTGATGAACTGCGTGAAGAGCTCGAGCGCCGGCTGCATGCAGTAGCTGGACAGGGCAGCCGCAGAGCCGAAGCCGCCGAAGCGGGCCTGGTGGCTGGTTCCCGCGGCGACTCACGCAGGGCGAGGGATCGGGGCTACGGCAAAACTCTTGCGTCCGCCCACGATGAGATCAACGACGAGGAACGGGAGCACGATACCACTATCACGCTCGCGATACTGGGGCAGCCGAATACCGGGAAATCGACACTCGCTAACGCCTTGCTTGGCCGTCAGAGCTCCTTGATTGATCCTGATCCGGGCACTACGCGTGACGTGGTTGAAGGCGAGTTCACGTTCGGGCAGCAGCGCTTCCGGTTATTGGACACCGCGGGAATGCGCCGCCGCAGCCGTGTCGACGAGCCGGTGGAGTACTACTCAGTAAACCGCGCAGTGGCAACGCTGTCGGAGGCCGACGTGGTGCTGCTGGTGATTGACGCGCAGAAGGGTGTCTCCGAACAAGACAAAAAGATCGCGGGTTTGGTCGTTAAGCGCGGCTGCGGCGTGGTATTGGTGCTCAACAAATGGGACCTCATGTCCGGCGCATCCAACGAGTTTGAGGCTATTTGCGACCGAGTGCGGTTTGTGTTTCCGGTGTTGCAGTTTGCCCCAATCGTGGCGATCTCGGCGCAGGAAAACAGCGGTATCAAACGCATGCTGAGAACGGCGGTACAGGTGTACCAAGAGCTCGGAGAGCGCGTGGACACCGGTAAACTGAATCGTTCACTGCAGGAGTGGGTGAACGAGAATCCTCCGCCGATGGTCAAACGTAGGCGACCGAAATTGCTGTACGCTACTCAAACCGGCAGGCGGCCGCCGGTGTTTGTGATATTCGCGGGGCGCAAAAGCGATGTGCCGGAGAGTTACGTTACCTTCATCAAGAACCGCATTCGAGAAGAGGACGGCTACCGGTTGACCCCAATTCGAGTGGAGATTCGCGAACGGTCACGAAGCTGATATGCAACCGTTAAGTATCGGCGAAGTTTGCGACATACTCGGGCTAAGGCCCCACATCCTTCGCTATTGGGAACACGAGATCCCGGTGCTCTCACCGTCTAAAGACGGGTTCGGCCGGCGCGAGTATAACGAGCGCGAGCTCCAGCAGCTGTATCGTATCAAGTACCTGGTATACACCAAGAAGTACACAGTGCAGGGCGTTGCCCGTAAGCTGCTACAGGAGGCATCGGGGCGTGCAGCCGACCGCAAGGGCCGCCTACACGCGGTACGCCACTCGATTCTCACCGCAGCGTACCGTTCTCGAGCCGTAACCGCGCGGCTGACGAAACTCGGTGTACCCCGGGCGGCTCTGGATAATCGTCTCGTCGGTGAGAACACCCGTGCGCACTTGAGCGCTGCGGCGACGCACACCGCGCAACGCGAGCTGCGTCGTTATCCGCAGACGCTCTGGTCGGACCTGGGTACGGTTGTGCAAGCGCCTATTACACAGCCCGAGTACACCCGGCGCGTGCGCGTTATATCTCTGGTCCCGGGAGCAGCAGCTGAAGCAGACAACGATGATGGCCGTGTCCGCTTGTGCGCGCACTACTCGCGGCTTGGTGAAACGGCCTTCACCTGCGGCGAACACCTCGTGTTCACTCCGGTTCCCAGCGTTCGCGTCGACCCGCAGTCGGAGTATCCGCCGCTTATGCCGCTGACGGCGGTGCGGAAGCTGCCGCTGCTCGAACTCATTGCCGAGCGATTACAAGCGGCTTCTTACCATAGCGGCCGACAGCTTACCTGGGTGATCACGGTGCCGGAGCCGCACCTGCCGGCGGTACGTGCTTTTATTCGGGCAAAACGGTGTTTCGGTTTTCGCAAAGGCGGGCTTGTCGTGGTACCGCAGCAGTCGTTTCCTTTGGTGCATCCTGACGGCAGCGCGGTCGTGAACCCCGACGGCAATATCCCGAGCTACTGGTCGGGCCTTGCCGGTTCGTTTCGCATCCTCTGTTCAGCCGCATTTGCACAGTTTTGTGCCCGGCGTGGCGTAAGCCGAGTGCTGGTGGTCCCGAGCGACAATCCGCTTGCGACCTTTCCCGCGTTCAGCCTCTTGGGGTTACATATTGCGGCCGGCAACTCAATTTCCATTGAAGTGGTATCGCAGCGGGGAGTCCGTTTCCGCGCCAGCGGTGCGGCGGTCCTTCAGCTTAGGGATTTCACCAACAGTTTCACCGATCTCCCTCTTGATCGCTTTCCTATTCCGGTTACCGCACTTGGGCCATCGATAGCAAGCTCCGATAATGCTGATAACGATGGTACACATGGGATACGGTTAGGATTGCGATGGATGCGCCTGATGCAGGGAATATCCGGCGCGGCTGCGATAGAGATAGAGCCGCGAGCGGGTTACGCCGCGCTGACCGGTCGGTCCCATGTCGCGGCGGTGTCGCAGGCACTCAGCGCTTACGACCGGAGTCTCCTGCGCTTTGCGGGCGTGGAGCAGATCACGGAGCCGGTAGAAGTTTCCCCGTTGTTTGCGCTTGACCCGGAGACCGCTGCACGGCGTATCGCGTCTCCAGCCGGTTCGCTGGGTAGAGGATCATGACATGACGGTAGCGGATAGGAACACTATGTACGCTTCCGCAACGGCCGCACGCACTCGCCGCAGCGCCGGTGCAGTGTACGCTGTTCGCGCCTGCGTATACTGTCTGGCGGCGCTCTTGATACTGCAGGCCGCACCCGCCGGCGCCTTTCAGTTTTCCAACTGGGCGCAGACTCAGATTCCCGATAATGCGTCCGCTCGGCGTTCGCTCCACTCGCTTCTGACCGGCGAACGCTCGCAAGCGCGCGCGGCCGCGGCGCGTGTTATCCAGTCGCGGGAGCAACGCAATCCCGTACGCTTCTGGGTCGAAGAATGGGGCGACTCGCTGTACTTTGTGTTCGCTCATCAGCGCGATGGATCGTTTGAAATCGACAGCGCCGGAACCTACGTGCTGCGCCGAAATGTGAGCTCGGGTGAGTTCGACCAGATCAAGGTGTTTTTGCGGGATGATCCGCATTACTTCGCGCGCCTGTTCCCAGCGCCCGACGGCATGACGCAGCTGGACCTCTATCTTGCCGACACGCGCGTGTATCACCGCGTAACGGTGGGTATGCGCTTCGAACGCGTCATGACTGCTCCGTTTTCCGAGCTGATGGAAAACACGCGCCGGACAATCGCGTGGTCGGATCTATTCCCCGGCAAAGCCGAGCGCGACGTGCGCGCCTACCGGATGGTGGAGTCCATGACAAGACGTATCCGGGACGTGATTCGACAGCTCCCGGACGCAGAAGACGGCGCGATGGACGCCGACGGCAACTTGGTATTCATTGAGTCGTTAGTGCTGCAGGACCAGAAGCCCGGATTCAACTGCTCAGGATTCGCCAAGTGGGTGGTCGACGGCATCTACCGGCAGCATACCGATAGCTTCTTGCCGATTGAGCCCTTGAAAAGCAAGCACCTTGACCACCGCGGCCACAGATTCAGTCTTGCGCGCGAGCACGATCGCGATCCCTACTTTGGGCTCGACTGGTCGCGCAACCTCGCGATAGAGATCAAGCGTCTTCGGCATCCGCTCCGCGAGTGGGCGCACACCGACGCGGATGTTCGCTCGGTGCGTTTCTCGCGCTACACCGAAAACGTGGGCTACCCGGTACGTGAGCTGGAACGCATTCTGTACCTCTTGGCAGTGCAAGAGCCCGGGTGGTTCTATATTGGATCGGTGAATCGCGAGTTTGGCGAGGCGCCGGTACTCCGACAGCACGTGCATGTGGTGGTACTATTCCCGTACTTTGCCGAGAACGGCCGCTTTGAGATTACTGTGATGGAACGCAACGTGGAGTCAAGCGTAGCTTCGCTGCGCCGTCGCTACGGGGATGATTACATCCACCTGGTGCGCGTTCAAGCTGACGAGGCGTTCGAACCGCCTGTAATCGGCAATCGGCGCGGCGAATAGGCGGCGTACGCAGGCGTCTATAGTCGAGAACGCACATGAGAATTGAATAACCATCAACGCTGAGGTATTCTCTAACCGTATGAAACAGATGTTACTCGCCGCTACACTCCTGGTTGCAGTAGGAGTGTGGGCTGTGCCGGCATCCGATCGCGGGATATTCCAGGAAGCGGAAGCCCGGTTTCGGGCCCACGAATGGGAGCTTGCGCTCAATCGCTACGACGCGCTGATTCGGCAGTATCCGAGCTCGCCCACGGTCCCGGACGCACAGTTTCGTCGCGGAGTGGCACTCTATCGCCTGAGTCGGTTTCAAGATGCGCTGAGGGTGTTTCGGCGGGTTGAGTCGCGGTTTCGCTCAACACAGTACCTGGCCGAGGTACCGTTTTGGAAAGGCTTGACACGCTATCAGCTGCAGGACTACTCCGGCGCTAGTACCGACCTCGACACCTTCATCAACCAACGCCCCGAATCGGCGTTGCGCAATCAAGCGCTACTGTATCGTGCCCTATCCGAGCTGGGCTTAGAACAGCCTATGCTTGCGCGCGGTACTCTGGAAGTGATGTTCTCCGAGCTCGACGATCCGTCGTCCGAGCCATACGCGGTGGCCCTGCTGACGTCTTTGTACATCGAGACCGGCGACAAGGATGCTGTTCTCAGGTTCACCGACGAGATCGCGCTGAGCGAGCTCGCTCCGCCGTGGCGGCATAAGGCAGAGCTGTACCGTGCCGAGGCATTACGGGCGGCCGGGCGTGACGCTGAAGCTACGGCAATCTATGCACGCCTCGTGGAAGCTGACCCCGAGGTTGCCCGCGTTGCCTTGCAACGAGAGTTCGAAGAGGTTCAGCGTACGGGCGACCGCGACGCGGTCGACAACGTACTGTTGGAGGCCGAGCGCCGTCTGGCCGGACGCTCCGATTTGCTTTCCGGTTTTTGGCTGCAGGTGGGTATACTCGCCTACGAGCGCGAAGACTACGAAATCGCCGAGCTGTACTTGCGACGTGTTTGGGATTTGCGGCAGCTTCAAGAAGTCAGCGGTTTGGTACCGTTGTACCTCTCACATCTGCTCGAGCGTCGCGGTGAGCTCGAACGCGCTGCTGAGATCCTCGAACTCTACCTCCGGGAGGAAGCATCCCCCGACGAACACGAACGAGTCCTGATGCGTTTGGGAGCGGTACGGCTTGAGCAGCAGGACTGGACGGCGGCAGCGCGCGGATTCGAGGGTGTGCTCCGCGAGTTCCCCGAATCCGAGTATTTCGGCAAAGCTGCCTATCAGCTTGCGTTTGCGCAGTATCGTGCCGGTGAGCTCAATGCCGCTGTCGACACTGTTGCACGCACGTTTAGTGCGGCCCGCGCAGGCGTTTTCACCGCGGAACTGCTGCGTCTGCGCGCTTGGGTGCAGCGCGATAAAGGCGAGCTCGAGGAGGCGATTTCTACCTTCCGTGACTACCTTCCGCTGCGAAGCGATGATCTCGCGTCGCAGCTTGAGTATTACAAGCTGTTATTCCGCACGGGCCGCACCGAGCAACTCGTCGACGAGTTGCGGGCGTTCAGCGAACAGTACTCTGACCTATTGGCTGAAGACAAGGCGGCTGCGATAGAGTTCACCTACCTCAAAGGAATTGCACTCGTTTCGCGCCGCGCTTACCGTGAAGCGCTGGAGGTGCTTAGCGCTTTGCCGGATGACCCGGCTGAATACAACGGCCTGAAGGACATCTTTCCTTATGTGCTGTACTACCGGGGATGGTCTTCGTATCAACGCGCGCGCTACGCAGACGGGGTTGAGTTGTTCGATCAGCTCGTGGAGTACGACAGCGAGCACGAGTTCGCCGCACGTGCGGCCTACCTCGCGGGGTGGAGCGCGTTCTCCGATGGCCGCTACCAGGACGCCGAGGAGCGTTTGGTACGCGTGGAAGGACTTGGCGCCGAGCGCGAGCTGCGTATCGAGGCGGCGTTCGTTTTGGGACAGAGCTTAGCGGCGCGGGGACAGCATCAGGATGCTGCGATACAGTTCCGCAACCTGTATCTGGACTATCCCGAATCACGCTATGTCGACGATGCACGCTTTGAGTACGCCGGCCAACTCGCGGCCATGGGCCGCACCGACGATGCGGTTCAAGCGTACGAGACGGTATACAAGCGTTTTCCCGACAGCCCGCTCGCCGAGCGGGCGCTGTACGCGCGTGGTGAGCTGTTGCTCGCCGAAGGGGAGTACGACAGCGCACGTAGTGCGTTTGCCGATTATCGCAGCAGCTTCCCCGAAGGGGGCTTGATCGATGCGGCGTTATACTGGGGCGGAGACGTGTCGTATCGGCTTGGTGAGACCTCCGGGGCGTTGTTGCTGTGGGAACGGCTGTTGGAGCAGCACCGTGACAGCGAGTTTCGGGCGCAAGCGATGGAGCGATCAGCTGAGATCTACCGCGGTCGCCGCGAGTATCGCAATGCCCTTAACCTGCTCACGCAACTGATCGTGGCGTACCCCGAGCGCGCGGAAGAGATCGACGCCCGCTCTACCGCGGATCAGCTGGTTCTGCTGATAGGCGGCTTGTCGCAGCGCGAAGCGGGGTTGTGGGTGCAGATTGAGAACAACGAACGTGCACGCACCGGCGCCGGACGCGAAGCAATCATCGAGCTTGCCCAGCTTGTGTTCTATGAAACAGCCGCCGGCCCGCGCGAGCTCGGGATCGTGGTGCCGTTGTTGCGTGAGACTATGGAGTACAAAGACGAAGATCCGGAGCACGCAGCCACCGCAGCGTTCATGCTGGCGGAGCACACGGGCGAGCAGGGCGACTACGCTCGAGCAGCCGAGCGCTTTCTCGAGGCTGCTGCAATCAATCCGGGCGACGGCGACCACGTTGCGCGGTCACTATATCGCTCGGCTGAAATGAACTTTCGAGCCGGGCGCAAGCTTGAGGCCGAGGCGATTATGGAGGAGCTCCTAGAGGAGTTCCCAGGCTCAGAATGGACCGCCGAGGCGCGACGGTTGTTAGGAGAGATTTGATCCGTGAAGATGTTACGTCTCAGTGTGCTAATGCTTTTGCTCGCCGGTAGCGCAGCCGTTACTGTGCAAGCGGAAGTACAACAGGCCGGGCCGGAGTCACCGGAGGATACCGAGATTCTAGTCCCGACGCTGTTGTTGGAGGTCGAAGACTTACGGGTGGAGATCGTCGATGCCGAGCTCCCCGGCTCGCCGCCGTTGCCGATTCCACAGGTTCAAGTGCCGCTACCGGGTACCGAAGACGCTGCGATGGCGGCGACCGTGTTGCCGCAACCGGGCTTAGACCCCGACGTCGTCGACCCGCGCGAACCCGATCCGACCGAGTCGTCGATCTACACTACGGGTAGACTTGGTACCGGTAATATGAATCATATTCTGGGTGCGGTCAGCCTGTACAAGCTCGGCGCCGACCCTCGCTTTCGTTTCGAGTTCGCTCACGACGGGATCGACGGTTATTCGGGTAAAGAATCGGGAAGCGGGTATTTCCGGCGTGATAACCTCATAGACGGCTGGATTGCCGGCGACCTCGGCCCTTTGGCACTGGAATTGGATGGACGCTTTTTTGCGCGCGAAGAGGGGCTACAAGAAGGCGCGGAGGTTCAGAATAATCAAGATAGTGGTAACGGCGAGAAGTACTACTCGGTGGAAAACCGTTACCTTTCGGGTGGGACACAGATCGCGGTTTCGCCGACCGATGCGTTTGCGCTCACCGGCCGGATGAACGCATCGACTGTTGCAAGAGTACTCACCGATGCCGACGAGCCGCCGCGGGCGCGAGAGACGCTGCTGGAACCATCCGTCTCGGCCGAGCTGAGCTTCCCGTCGCTCGACGCTGCGCTGCGGGGCAGCTACGATATCAGGATGCTATCGGAGAAAGACGCGGATAGCATCCCCAGCGCGCAGAACGTGGAGGGATACGGCGAGTTCGAGTATTTCTTCGAGCCACCCGTTTCAATCGGCGCCGGCGCAGGAGTGGTGTGGGAGGTAGAAGAGCGGGTGCACGTGCCGTTTCATCTTCGTCTGCAGGGCAATCCGTTTGCCCAATTAACCCTTCGTGCCGAGGGCGGCCAGGAGATTCACCGCAAACGGTACTTCGATTTATGGGAGGAAGTTCCGTTGCTCGCGATTCGTGCTGCGGACGGTGATGGACCGCGCAACGAAGCCGAATGGTACGGCGAGCTCGCAGCTATCTACGAGCTCGACGGTACCGAAAACACCATCGACGCCGCGGTGCGTTACGCGCGCATTGAGAATCGCCTTGTTCTTGGTGATTTTGTGGGTGACCGCTTTGATTTCGAGCAGAAGGACCGCACGATGCTTACACCGTCGCTCGGCATCGCCACGCGTGTGGCCGACAATCTACGATTCCGGTTGGGGTGGCAAGGTCAGATACTCGACACTACCGTGTTGGATCCGCAACACAGCATTAGCGCTCAGGTGGAGTTGCAGAACAGCGCTGGGACCTTGGCGGCCGGAGCCGAAAACCTGTTTCAGGTTTACGAGGAACCGGTGCTGCCGAGGCTGAGTTTGTTCGGGCGCGCCGCAGCGACCGAGGGAATTGAGTTTCGACTGTCATTCGAAGATATTCTTGAACCGCTACTCGATGACGGTCGGCCCAGCTTGGGGTCATCGGTGAAAGCAGCGCGTCCGTTCATCGAACCCGGATTTAGGGTGATCGTGAGCACGCAGATTTCCCTATGATCAGCGTCGGAGCGACGCATAGCATGAAGCATGAATCATATCGAACAGAATAAGGAGCATTGAATGGTAGAGTTGTTCGCTCGTGGCGGGGTCATTTTGGTGATCATCGTCCTGCTTTCGGTCGTCGCCGCCGCGATTATTATCGAACGGCTGTTGTACTTTCGAAAAATTCGAGGCGATGAAGGCCAGATTATCAATCGTCTTAAGCAAACACTCGAGAAGCACCACTTCGACGAGGCGCTTGCGATCTGTGAAAGCAACCCGAGCCCGGTTGCGAATCTCATGCGTGTGGGTATCGAACACCGCCAGTACTCGCAGGAGGTTATTAAGGCCTCTATCTCCGATGCCGCTAACATGGAGATTCCGCGGCTGGAGCGTTTCTTGACCTCTTTGGGTACGATTGCGCATATTTCGCCGCTGTTGGGCTTATTGGGAACCGTTACCGGAAACATTCAAGCGTTCGGGGTGTTGGGTGAGTTCGGCGCAGCCGGGGACCCGGCGATCCTTGCACGCGGTATCTCTGAGGCACTGATCACAACCGCAGCAGGCATTATTGTGTCCATCCCTGCGATTATTTTCTATAATTATCTTGTGAGTAAGGTGAATCATTCGATCATCCACCTGGAGAATAGGGTGAGCGAGATGGTTCTTCTGCTCAAGGGGAACGGGCGCAATGCAGTTTAAGCGACGCCTCTCGCCGAAGGCCAACGTTGACCTCATCCCGATGATCGACGTCGTCTTTCAGCTGGTGGTGTTCTTCATGGTGTCCAGCACATTCATCTTGACTCCGGGCATTAGTATCGATCTGCCCGGAGCCGACAGCAGCGAGCCGGTGGTCATGAGCCGTATTGTGGTAACTGTAGCGGGCGACGACGAGCTGTATATCAACCGTGACCGGTACAACTGGGAGGAGTTTCGGGCGGCGGCAGAGCGCCTCGATCTGGCTGCTCAGGAGTCGGGAACGGAGGGTATTACCCGTTCGGTCATTGTGGAAGGTGATCGCAACGTCGCCTACGACACAATGGTGCGCGTCTTGGACGTGCTGCGTAGAAACGGTTTTCGGGGCGTTAACCTGCGTACCCGTGAAGACCTGGGAGCACCGTAACTATGATGCAGTCCGATCGCGAACGCCTCGCGATGAGCACGGCGATTGCCGTCGGGATCCACCTGCTGCTGTTAGGCTCGCTGTATGTTTTCGGTTGGAGTATCGACGAGCTCCCGGATTACGAGCCGCCGATTTACGTCTCGCTTGAGGAGTTCGAGCTCGAAAAGGTAGAAGTACCGCTACGGGAGCACGAACCGGTTCCTGAAGAGCTTTCACAGGCCGAGCCTGAGCCCGACCCGGCGCCCGCGCCCGAGCCCGACCCGGCGCCCGCGCCCGAGCCCGACCCGGCGCCCGCGCCTGAGCCCG
>PWQX01000220.1 GCA_003556605.1 Spirochaetaceae bacterium | reverse complement strand
CTCGCGGTGCTCGAACGGGACCGCGCGCTGTTGCCGCCCGAAGACGAGCGCACCAATGCGCAGGCGCAAGCGGCCGAGTCGGTCGAAGCGCAGCAGCTCGCCGAGCGGTTAGCCGCCGACAACAGCGGCGATGCCGCGGTTAAGCAGGCTGAGACCCTGATGGCTCAAAGCGAGCGGCACCGTGAGCTGCGTGAGCAGCGCGAGAAAATCGATCGTGAGTTGGCGCGCCTCGAGCCTTGGGGCGATATAGATGCCGCAGAGATTCGGTCGCTGGAACAGCAGGGGGTCTACCTGCGGCTGTATCACGTTAAGCCCGAGGTGTTCGACGAGATCGAAGCGCCCTACAAGTTTGTGATCGGCCGCGCAAAAGGCTCGGTACGCGCAGCGGTGGTTACCTTGAGCGAAGCGCAGCAGCCGGAGATCGAGCCGGTGGCGCTTCCGGAAAGCGGAACCGGCGCGTTACGGCAGCAGCGCGAACAGCTGTCGCGTGAGATCGAACAGATAGAGCGCGAGTTCGGCGCAATCGCCGCTTATGACGAGCACCTCGCGCGTGCCGAACAGCTGCTCAGTGAGCGGCTGGAGTTCGAGCGTGTGCGCGGAGGTATGGCGGCCGACTCAGGCGTCGCCTACATCACCGGTTTCATCCCGGCGCCGGACCTCAAGGCGTTCCGAAAGCTCGCTTCCGAGCAGGGGTGGGGTTTGCTGGTGCGCGATCCCGATCCAAACGAGTCGGTACCGACGCTAGTGCGTAACCCCAAGCCGGTGCGGATCATCCAGCCGGTGTTCAAGTTACTTGCAACCGTGCCGGGCTACCGGGAGCTCGACATCAGCATGCTGTTCTTGATGTTCTTCACGGTGTTTTTCGCGATGATCTTAAGCGACGCCGGCTATGGTTTGATTGTGCTCGCCGGTTCGCTGTTCGCGGCCCGTCGCGGCAGACAGCGGCACGGGCAGGTCTCGGAAGGTAACATTTTATTGATACTGCTGAGCGCAGCAACGATAATCTGGGGCGCACTGACGGGTAACTGGTTCGGCTACGAGCCGTTTGCCGAGCTTCCGGTACTGTCGGCGTTGATCGTAGAACCGATCTCAACCTGGAACCCGGCGAGCGCGGATAACGTGCAGTTGATTTGTTTCATTCTCGGAACCCTGCAGTTGACTCTGGCGCACCTGTGGAACTTCGTGCGCGGTCTGCAGGGTCCCTCTAAGCTGCGAGCGTTTACCGAACTTGGATGGCTCTCGATCGTGCTGGGGCTGTATTACCTGGTGCTGGCGCTGGTGATTGACGCCGCGCGCTTTCCGGTGCCGGACTTCGCGCTGTGGATGATTGTTGCGGGTCTCGCGATCGTGTTCCTGTTCTCGCAGCAGGCGCCGGGTGTCTCGTTTGTTGTTGGTGTGGCCAAGGGCTTCGCAAACTTTCTCACCAACGCGCTCGACAGTATCAGCGCGTTCTCGGACATCATCTCGTACATCCGGCTGTTCGCGGTTGGGCTGGCGACCGTTGAGATCGCAAACGCCTTCAACAGCATGGCCGGCGAGTTGAGCGCGGGGGTTGGCGGCGTTATTGGAGTGCTCGCGGCGATCGTGGTGCTGTTCATTGGACACACGTTGAATCTGTTAATGGCGGCGCTCGCAGTTATCGTGCACGGGGTGCGCTTGAATATGCTGGAGTTCTCAAGCCACTTGGGCATGGAATGGAGTGGCTTTCCGTATAGACCGTTTCAAAAGCAATTCTCATTAGGAAGAGAGGAGAGGTAGTAATGGATTACGGCTTGATCGGTGTCGGCGCGGCACTGGCGTTTGCGGCGATGGGGTCGGCTGCCGGGACCGGGACGGCGGGACTGGCGGCGGTCGGCGCCTGGAAGAAGTGTTTTGTACAGAATAGGCAAGCTCCGTTTATGCTGGTTGCGTTTGTCGGCGCTCCGCTTACACAGACCATCTACGGGCTCATTCTCATGAATACAGGCTTGGTCCCTGCGGTTGAGGCCGGGGTTGACCCCGGAATAATCTTGGGTGCAGGGTTGTTCGGTGGAATCGCGATGGGTTTCTCGGCCTACTTTCAGGGCCGGGCCGGCGCGGCGGCTTCCGACGCGCTTGCCGAGACCGGGAAGGGGTTTGGAAACTATATCATGGTACTCGGTATCGTCGAGACGGTAGCGCTGTTCGTTATGGTGTTCCTGCTCGGCGTTCTGTAACACACCCGTTCAAGCGAACCACGGCCGGTGGCTCGCCCCGGTGAGTGCCGAGCGCCGGCTGTTGAACGTGGTACCGTGTGTGCCGGGGTACGGCGAGGGTTCACTCTGGGTATCGTATTCCGATACTAAAGGTGAGGTGAACGGCGAGTGGTAACTGCACAACGGATTACAGTTGTGCTGCTGTGCGGCCTGCTGCTGCTTGTTGGAGTGACGGCGGACGCTGCAGCGCAGAGCGAACCCGCTTGGGTGTCATACGAGCGGGGACAACAAGCGTTTCGCGCGGGCGAGTTCGGTGAAGCGGTCCGTGCGTTTCGGCGTGCAATTGAGCACGGCGGCCCGTACCCCGAGGCCGAAGCGGGGATAGGCGAGGTTTACCTTATAGAGGGTTCGCTGAGCCTCGCTGAGCGGCAGTTTCGGCGTGCGATACAGCAGCGCGGCGCCTTGTCGGTGCCCGAAGACGAGTACCGCTTGTGGTACCGGCTGGCAGAAGTGTATCGGCTGCAGGAGAACCTACGCGCCTACGAGCTTTCCTTGTTGGAAATCGTTGAGAATGACGAACGGTTCGTCGCTGATGAGTACTCCGGCGAGCGCGACGGGTATCGGCGCGTGATTCGCGAGGATGGGTTGGACCGTCTTCTGGTGTTGTACCGCCAACGCGACGATTTTGCGCGCCGCGCGCACGCACTGCTGGGCGAGCACTACCTCAGGATCGGGAACTACACTCGAGCGCTGGAGCATCTGCTATTCGCCAATCTCAAGGTGCTGACCGAGATTATCGAGCTCGAGCGCGAGCGCGACCCGCGCTACGAGTTCTCGGCGGTGGGCGAATTGCTCGACCGGGTGGAGCCGCAGCGCGAATGGCGGGAGTATCTTGCCGCAACCGGAATCTACCGCAGTATCTACTATCTCGGCTCGGCGCTATACGGCGATGACCCGTCGCTGGCGACGCCCTGGGCGATCTGGGGCATCGTCGCGGAACGGGAGGTCGCCGGGGAGTGGGCGCTTCGGGCGCAGGAGCAGATTGCCGACCCTGAGCTGGAGCCGCTGATTGATTATTAGCGCCGGATCGAGTAGTGTGGCGCGATAATCGGTCATGAAATCCATCGTCATCAAGGGTGCTCGCGAGCATAACCTAAAAGGCATCGACGTCATTCTCCCGCGGGATTCGCTGATTGTAATCTCGGGGCTGTCGGGCTCGGGAAAATCGTCGTTGGCGTTTGATACGGTGTTTGCCGAGGGACAGCGGCGCTACGTAGAGTCTTTGTCCGCTTACGCGCGGCAATTCCTCGGGCGCCTCGACAAGCCGGATGTCGACTACATTGAGGGCCTCTCTCCGGCGATCGCGATCGAGCAAAAGACGGCACAGCGTAATCCTCGCTCAACGGTTGGGACCGTTACCGAGATCTACGATTATCTGCGGCTGCTGTTCGCGCGCATTGGGGTGCCGCATTGCCCGAACTGCGGGCTTGAGATTCAGGAACAGTCGGTTGACCAGATCATAGACACCGTGATGGCGTTTTCGGAGGGGACACGCATCGTAGTGCTCTCGCCGGTGATGCGCGACAAGAAAGGCGAGCACCGGAAGGTGCTCTCGGATGCACGTAAGGCCGGGTTTGTGCGGGTGCGGGTAGATGGCGAGGTGCATCTGCTCGAGGAGCATATCACGCTCGACAAGAACCGCCGGCATAGCATCGAAATCGTGATCGACAGGGTGAAGGTCAGGCCTGATCAGCGCAAGCGGGTGGCAGACTCTATCGAGACCGCGCTCGAAGTTTCCGACGGTGTCGTGATCGTGGAGCGGCTCACCGACAAGGGCACGCACGAGCAGTTCTTTTCGCAGAAAAACTCTTGCCACCAGTGCGGTATGAGCATTCCTGAGCTGCAGCCGCGCATGTTCTCCTTTAATAACCCCCACGGGGCCTGCAGCGAGTGTTCCGGGCTCGGGATGAGCCTGGAGTTTGAACCGGAACTGATCATTCCAGAGTGGAGCAAATCGTTCAATGAGGGCGGGGTGTTACCGTATCGACCCAGCTCAACCTGGCATCGCGGGCGCTTTGAGTCGCTTGCGCAGCACTACGGCTTCTCGCTCGATGAGCCGCTTGAGGACCTCGCCGAACAGACCAAGCACGAGTTACTGCACGGGGGGAGCCAAACTATTGAGATGACGATCGTGAACCGCGAAGGCACCGGACGCTTCGAGTATCAAACACAGTTCCGCGGAATTCTCAACGATCTCAAACGCCGCTATCTCGAAAGTAGTTCGCAAGGGGTCAAGGACTGGCTTGAGCAGTTCATGCGCCGCAAGCGCTGTGGTGCGTGTGGAGGCAGGCGGCTCACACCGGCAGCGCTTGGCGTTACAGTGCACGGGTACAGCATCCACGACCTCTCGGCGCTTGCGGTGAACGAGGCTTCGGCTGCAATCGCCGCAATGCCGTTCACCGAAACCGAACAGGTGATCGCCGAGCAGATTCTGAAAGAGATTTGTGACCGCCTGCGGTTTATGGTGGACGTAGGCTTGGGGTACCTGCACCTGTCTCGTGAGGCGGCGACCTTATCCGGCGGTGAGGCGCAGCGCATCCGCTTGGCCACGCAGATCGGCTCTTCGTTGGTAGGCGTGCTGTACATCCTCGACGAGCCGACCGTTGGGCTGCACCAGCGCGACAACGCCCGCTTGATTGAGACGCTGCAGCGCCTCCGTGATCTGGGCAACACCCTGATCGTGGTTGAGCACGATGAGCAGACGCTGCGCAGTGCGGACTATATCGTGGACCTGGGCCCGGGCGCGGGAATCCACGGCGGCTACGTTGTAGCGGAAGGGACGTTGGCGCAAGTGCTACAAAACCCCGGCAGCATCACCGGGCGCTATCTCGGGGGTAAGCTCACGCTTGCCATTCCCAAACGGCGCCGCAGCGGTAACGGTGCTGCGCTTGTGCTGCGCGGGGCACGCGAGCACAATCTCAAGAGCATTGACGTACGCTTTCCGCTGGGTGTTTTCACCGTGATCAGCGGTATTTCCGGTTCGGGCAAATCCACGCTCTTGAGTAATCTGCTCTACCCCGCGTTGCGCAACCGTGTTAGCCGAAGCACCGAAACTGAAGGCGAGTATGACGCGATAGAAGGCGTTGAGCTCATCGATAAGGTGATCAGTATCGACCAGTCACCGATTGGGCGTACCCCGCGCTCCAATCCCGCAACCTACGTTGGGCTCTACACTCCGATTCGTGACTTGTTTGCTTCGCTTCCTGAAGCGCGTTCACGCGGCTACAAGCCGGGCCGGTTCTCGTTCAACGTGAAAGGAGGAAGATGCGAACACTGCCAGGGCGACGGCACAATCCGGATAGAGATGCATTTTCTGCCGGACGTCTACGTCACCTGTGAACAGTGCAAGGGTAAGCGCTTTACAAGAGAGACACTCGACATCCGCTATAAAGGTAAGAACATTCACGAAGTGCTGGAGATGTCGGTGGAGGAGGCCGCAGAGTTCTTCACGCACGTACCTGCGATCAAGCGACGGCTCGACACAATGAGAGCGGTGGGACTCGATTACGTGCGCCTCGGCCAGTCGGCGCTTACCTTGTCCGGTGGTGAAGCACAGCGGGTAAAACTCTCGCTGGAGCTTTCGAAGCGTGCCACCGGTAAGACGGTTTATATTCTCGACGAGCCGACTACGGGGCTGCATTTCGCGGACGTGGCGAAGCTGCTGGAAGTGCTTGCGCTGCTGGTGGAGAGCGGCAACACCGTGATCGTGATAGAGCACAACCTTGAGGTTCTCCTGCAGGCCGATCACGTGATTGATTTGGGACCGGAGGGCGGAGAGCAGGGCGGTGATCTCGTGGTTGCCGGGACCCCCGAACAAGTGGCGTCATGCCTGCGGTCGTACACCGGGACGTTTTTGCGTGAGAAACTGAAGGAGCGCAGATGACACGTGCTCGGCGCAGGCGGCAGCTCTTGTGCGGGTTCGCGGCGGCGCTCTTGGTGTGCAGCGCGGTCACGGCGGCCTCGTCCGAACTTGAGATTACGATCGAATCTGCGCTCGACAGCGAGTTCTTCCAGGAAGAAGCACCCGAAGAGCGCTACGTACGCTTACGTGGCGACGTGCTGCTGCGCGCTGCCGACCGAGAAACCGGCGCCGTGCACTGGATCAGCGCCCAAGAGATCATCTACAACCAAACTGAGGAGTTGTTGACCGCCACGGGCAGCGTTGAGTACCGCATCGAGCGTCCGGATTCGGTAGAGGTGTTTGAGGGCGAAAGTCTCAGTTTTGACCTTGCCGACTGGTCCGGGGCATTCCTTGAAGGCGAGTCGCGACAGCCGCGCGAGATTGAAGGCGAGGACCTGGTGTTCCGCTTTCGGGGTTCCTACATTACCCGATCGCCTGAGGACGTGGTTGTGGTGGAGGACGGGGTGATCACCTCGTCGGAGGTGGAGCCCCCGAACTATCAATTGCGCGCGCGCAAG
The DNA here is from genome assembly GCA_003556605.1 of Spirochaetaceae bacterium. Lineage (GTDB taxonomy): Bacteria > Spirochaetota > Spirochaetia > DSM-27196 > SLAA01 > B1Sed10-166. The sequence continues at coordinate 1,153 of PWQX01000220.1, read as the reverse complement.
CTCTGGGTGTTTGGTCCCGGCGAGTGGGCGGTGCGCGGCGGCACGTTGTACGTCGGGCGTGTTCCGGTGTTCTACATACCGTTTTTTTTCATGCCGGGCGACAAACTGTTCTTCAATCCCGCGATTGGGTACCGCCAGCGCGAAGGTAGTTTCCTGCAGACCACGACGTATCTCATCGGCCGGCGCGAGGAGACGCGCACGCCGCTTTCGTTTCTGCAGACCGACGACCGGCCCGCCGAACGAACGCGACTCGAGCGTGACGGACTGTTCTTGCGGCCCACCCGTGAACCCGACGACACGCCGGAAGACCGGTCTCTGCGGCTGCTGATTGATTACTACAGCCGTCTCGGCGGGCTTATAGGCTTGCGCGGTGCTCTTGGCCGCGTCGGGGCGCTCAGCAGCCTCGAGTTTCGCAGCGGCATTGGAGTCTCACGCCATCTGTATCTGCGCGGCGACGGGTTCTATACCCCGTATCGTGCGGTTGACGGCCGGGCCGAGAGCGATTGGAACCGCTCACGGTTCCTGGGGGTGGAGCTGCCGTTTCGTTACGAGCTCACGACCGATTTCGCAGCGCGTCCGGCAGGGGCTTCGGTCAGCGGGACCTTTGCGCTGCTTTCCGACCCGTTCTTCCGGCGCGATTTCGACCAGCGCGAGGAACGGATAGACTGGATGGGGCTATTAGGAATCGGCGAAGTGGAAAGCGAACGCCCGGCTGTGGTTAGCTCACTGTTATGGCGCCTGCGCGGCTCGTATTCTATTCCGACGCGCCGCACCCGCCCGTACCTGACCACCGCCTCGATCAGCGAGCTCAGCGGCTCGATGTTTTGGTCCCGGCGCGCTACGCCGGCAGCTGCCCTTCCGGATCGGGTGCTACAGGCCGACGAGAGTCCCGAGCGTGAGTTCTTCTACCCAGACCGTTTGACCACGCCGAATCTGTCGCTGCGTTTTGCCGGTACCCTGCTTGATACCGCCGTGGGCGAGCCGCCGGGGCCGCCGGAACCCGATCCGCCGCCTGATCCGCAACCCGACCCGCGCTACCCTGTGACGCCACCGTGGGACGAGGCGACCCTGCAGTCCGACGCTTTCATGCTCGACCCGGGCACCGTCTCCGGTGCGGTATCGATCAGTGATTACGACCTGCGGCCGCCGCCGG
>PWQX01000031.1 GCA_003556605.1 Spirochaetaceae bacterium | reverse complement strand
CGCTTGCAGCCCTGATCTTGAGTATGCCGTTCATGCCGACAGCCGACTGGTTTCTGCGTTAAACCAACGAGGCTGAGTTTTTGGGAACAACCGCACCGATTCTGGCATTTGCCGGAATCTCGGTCGGGGACAAAATCAGCGTACTGAAGAAACTCAGCTGGAGAGTTCTAATTGTCGCAGTCGCTGTCTTCATCGGTACCTTCTTTGGGTCCGCTATCATCTCTCATATTGTATTGACTCTGCAGGGCATCATCTAGGGCTCGAGCCGGAACCGCGACGAGCAAGACCTTCCCGGCGGGGCGCCTGCGGGCGCCCCGTTACGAGTATCAGGGAGTCTACCTCACCGTCGTGGTGAAGCGCCTACGGGTCGCCCGCGCTCGCCGCTCCCGGCGTAAGTCCGCACTCCATAGCGGTGCCCCTATTGTCCTACTCGAGTTTGCGAGGGTAGTGTCGAACTTTGCGCGAGTTGCGGGCAGATATCGACCTGGCAAAGTCGATCGAGCAAACAGACATGCGCTCCGAAATCACGAATAGAACAACCTCGGCACGATCAATACGATCTGCGGGAACAGAGCGATCAGAATACACAACAGCAGGAGTATCCCGAAAAACGGCAATATCGGGCGAACTAACCGTGAAATGGGAATACCGCTGATGCTTGAACCAACGTACAGACAAAGGCCGACCGGAGGGGTTACATGGCCCATTCCCAGCGCAGCGATTAAGAGGACGCCAAAATGAACGGGATTGACCCCCATCAGTTGCGAAACCGGGTACAGAATCGGTACAAGGACAACCAGCGCTGCAGTGGGGGGCAGAAACAGACCGATGATGAGTGCGATGAGAATGACGGAGAACAGAAAGACCAACGGGTCTGTGCTCAGCGATAGAAAAAACTGGCTCAAGTGAACCGGTACTCTCTGCATGGTCATCACCCAGGCGAACCCTTGCGTCATTGCGATCAGCAGCATAATACCGCCCGATGTCTTCGCAGCTTTGATGAACACCTTGGCGAGCTTACCGATATTCGGCTGCCTGTAGACCACAAGACAGATCACCAATCCGGCTACAGCGGCCACTGCCGCTGCCTCGGTTGCCGTGAAGACTCCACCGAAGATTCCGCCCAAGATAATGACCGGCAAGCTCAATGCCGGGAGCGCATCGATGAATGCCAGTCGAAGCTCGCGCAAGCTGAACTTCCTGCTGACACCATACTTCCGCCTCTTTGACAGGACGTATGAAAGGAGCATCAGCATCACGCCAACGAGGAAGCCGGGGACAAAGCCGCCGGCAAATAGCTGCGGTATAGGAACCCCGGCCATCCAACCAAAAATCACCATTGCGATGCTCGGCGGGATGATAATCCCTATCGGCGAAGATGTTATGGTCACCACCGTTGCGAACGTCTTGCTGTAGCCGGCCTCACTCATGGTTGGAATCAAAATCGACCCTATCGCGGCGGTGTCCGCAGAGGCGGCGCCCGAAATACCCCCGAAAAACATGCTTGCAACAATGTTCGCATGAGCAAGCCCGCCGGTGATATGACCAACAAGAGCATTCGCAAATCGCACCAAGCGCTTGCCCGCACCACTGGCAACGATCAACTCGCCGGTAAGAATAAACAGGGGGATCGCCAAGAGCGCGTACGATTCCATACTGGTGACCATTCGTTGTGCTACCACCATCGGCGTAAGTCGTCCGATCGCAAAGACAGTGATGAGAGTGGTCAAGCCGAGCGCGAAGGCAATCGGGATTTTCAGAAGCAGCAGAACGGCGAAAACCGCAAACATCACGATGGCCGACATCTCTGGTGTCATAGGTCTTATTCCTTACGTATCAGGTTGGAACGACAACGAAATCGCATCTCACTTCTCGATGGCAATACCTGCCGCCTCGGATTCAGCAGCGCCGGAAACGGCGCCTTTTCGATACGTGTTGTACGTATCTAATCCCAGCACAATCATAAGCAATATCAATCCCACCGGTACTGCAGCGTAGACATAGCTCATACGAATGCCCAACGCCGATGACGTTTGCCTGTAAACGCGGCCCGTTAGCTCCCAACTCGTCACCAATAGGAGCCCTGCTGTCAACAAGGTCACACCCCGACCAAGCACATCTATGGCCCGTTGCGCCCGATCCGGGAGCTTTTCCGTCAAGAGATCGATCGATTGATTCAGTATCCCTACAGCGCCGCCGGCGGCACCCAACATTGATGCCCAGGTAAAAAGGAACCGCGCCAGCTCTACCGACCAGGCTAACGGCCTGGCAAGGACATAACGAAAAACCACCTGTAGGAAAACGGTAATCACCACCGCGAGCAGCACCCCGGCCGCAAGCGATAATACCCCAATCGTGATCCAGCGCTGCAGTTTTTGGATCACAGCCCTGCCCCCTTCAAAGATCGCCGGGGGAGCACAAGACTCCCCCGGCGCTAGTTATCTCAGGTAAGACCATTACTACTCGGTCGCGATAATCGTCTCGATGAGCTCCATACCGCCCAAGTCTGCGGCTCGCTTCTCGTAGATGTCTCGTACCGAGTTCCTCCAGCGATCGATGTCCTCAGGGTAATGCACAATCACGCCATGCTCGCGCTCGAGGGTGTCTATCAATTCCAACTCGAGGTTCTTCACGTACTCTCGCTCCCACTGTCCGGCGATTTCCGCCGCATCTTTGACCATCTCCTGAATGTCCGCCGGTAACTCGTTCCAGGTCTGTGCGCTCATCATGAAGTTGTGCCAACTAAATATGTAGTTGATCACGGTAACGTGCGGGGACGGGTCGTAGAAGCCCATCGATTTGTAGCTGATCAAAGCTCCCTCGGCCCCATCGACGATTCCTTGATCAAGACTAAGGTAGACATCGCTCCACGGAATCGGTGTCGCTAATGCACCGAGAGCATTCCAGGTGTCGATATAGATCGGGTCTTCCATCGTGCGAATCGACATACCCTGAAGATCATCGAGAGTCTCTACCGGTTTACTTGCATACATGCTGCGCGAGCCGCCGCTGACGAACCCCAGCTTGATCAGTCCCTCGCGGGCGAGTGCTTCTTCAAGGTCGTCTCCAAACGGGCTATCCATCACGGCAAAAAGATGGTCGAAATCACGAAACAAGAACGGCAAACTGAACACCCCAAACTCCGGAACGAAGCCCGCCGTTAGCGCTGAGGTAATTGTCGAGACATCAACTGTGCCGAGCTGAAGGCCTTCGACCAGATCCCGCTCGTCGCCGAGCTGACGCGCAGGATAGATTTCAACGGTTACTCGCCCATCACTCATGCTTTCCAGCTCTTCCTTGAAGCGCAGCGCCATTAGGTGATAGGCATGGTCTTCTTCCAGCACATGGCCAAAACTCAGAGTATACGTCTCCTCCTCAGGCACTCCTCTGCCGAACACCACCGGTGTCAGAATCAGCACCAATAACAGCCCAACAATGAACTTACGCATTGTCGTTCCCCCTTTTGCGGACCTACCAGAGCAGGTCCGCATAGTGTCTTTAGAAGCTTCACAAGCTCCCGTTAATCAACGATATTCCCCGTCTCAATCCAACCTGACACCACATCGTTCATTGAAACCGGTGCGCCGCGTTGGAGTCAGGTGCATGCTCCGCTGTCTTGTTTTCCGTTCTCCCGAGTCTACTCCTCAAATACGCGTACATAGCTGCGACCAGACGCCCGTCGAGATACGGGCTGCGGACCTCCAGGACCAGTGGGCCGCCGTAGCTCTGCTCGCTCAGCTGCGCGAGCAGCCGATCCCAATCTTGGTCGCCTTCGCCCAACGGAAGGTGTCTGTCGTGTTCCGCGATGCCATCCGAGGTATGAATGAGTAACGGTGCTTTGCCTGCGGTATTCAGAAAGGCGACCGGATCCTCCTGATTTGCGAAGCTGTGCGACAGGTCCAGACACACGCCGACGTGGTCCATCGCCAGTATCTGTACAATCGCCTGAACGAAACCCAGGCCGCACCCACTCGGCCAGACCTTCGAATGAGGAAGGTTTTCGAATGCAAGTTGCAGACCGTGGTTCTGCGCAATCTCGCCCAGGCGGCGCCAGAGTCCAAAGCTACCGGGCATCTCGTCGGCGGGGGTTTCGCGCTCAACCGAGCGTTCATCGTCTACCACCAGCGGATGGGCTACGATTAACTCCGCCTCAAGTTGTACGGCTATCCGGCATGTCCCCTCGAACCGCTTCAGATACGCGTCGGTCTCGACCGACCGAAGGACGCCATCGTTCTTAAACGGAGAATGAACCGACACCACCTTGATTCCGCGGGCGGAAAGACGCCGTTGAGCCGACGGAATATCGACCAACTCGGTAAACAGTCCGTCTTGACCCCACGCCTCAATCTCGCGCGTATCTGATTGCCCGCAGACGTCAATCACCTCCTCGAGCGACCTCGGATTCAAGAAACCGGTCGAAAGCGCGAACCTCATAATCCGCTCCTTTCCAGTCACATTCTAAGAACCTGTTCGGTGTCAGACCGCCGCGTCATGGCCGCTACCCTCAATCCGTTCTTCGGCCGTGCCCAGATGCTCTTTCACGCCGTCGTGCAGTGGTACCGGAATGCCCTCGAATAACGCTCTGCGTGCGTCAGCGGTGCTTCGCTCGAAGCCGAGCAGCTCATCGGCTCTGTGCTCGACAGTATCGGCGACGGCGCGAACCAGCTGCGTGTCAACCGCCTCATGAGCAATCAGCAACGTGGGAATCCCAATTGTGGGCACTATTTCCGGCTGGTCTCCGGTATGCAGCCGAAACCGTGCTTGACTGCTCTGCCAGGATTCGTGCTCGGAAAGCACCGCTTCGGAAACCTCAGCCGGAATCGGGAGGATGCACACAGGCACGCTGTGATTCAGTTCCTCCAGGGAAACGAAGGGATTCTGGCTCAGATAGAAGAACCCGTCGAGCTCGCCGGTACGTAAGGCGTGCATCGCATTAAGAAGCGACAGCTGGAAGGCCCGGTAATCATGTGGGGATAGCCCGACTTGCCTGAGTATCTTTTCCGCGACAACCGCCGTGTCGCTGCCTACGGCACCGGCAGAGATTCGCGCTTGCTTCAGTTCTCCCAGCTGCGTTATGTCTGTGTCGGCGCGTACAACCGCCCACAGATTCAGCGGGGCTAGTCGGCAAACGGCACGAATGAACCCCCGAGGCGCGCGAAACAAGCCCACTCCGTTGTAGGCGCTTTGCGCAACGTCCATTTGGGTAATCGATAGCTGCACCCGCCCTAAACCGGTCAAGTCGACATTTTCGATTCCACCTCCGGTGGGAATTGACTCTATTGTAACGCCGGCACGTTCGTTCACCGCTGCGATCAGACGTTCCCCGAAACGGTCGAAACTCCCGCCCGCCGAGCCGGTACCGAGAACCACGCCCCGGCCGTCACCTTCCGACCGCCACGCCAGCAGGTTTGAGTACGCACTGATGTGCTGAACGGCACCGTCCTCGTCCCGAGCCTTAATGGAATCTATCAACCCCGTAACAGCCGCTTTGAGATTCTCTACGCGCGGCCACAGAACATCGTTTTCCTCGGCCCGAAACAGCACCAACTCATGGACGAGATTACACAAACTCAGGATCGTGTGATTGGAAAACCCCTGATGCAGTGCCTTGAAGAAAAGCAGCAGATTCTGGATTAATTGGTCGGAGTTACGCGAGCTCCGTACGGACGACATCTCAGTGACCACACTCCAATCCTGGTCCTCCTGCCGAATTACAGCCCGCACAATTGCAGCCTGCAATAAGCGCAGCAGCTCGATCAATTCCGCATGCTTATGCGGTTGGGCGGCCAGCAAAGGACCAAGAGCACGAGGCAGTATATCGCCTGAAGGTTCCGAGACAACCGTGCCAACTCCGTGGACGGCGCGAACGATGCCCAACAACTCGAGCCGTTCGATTGCCTCGCGCAGCGTGGGAACAGACACCTTCAACTGCTTCGCAAGCTCAGCCTGCGCGGGTAACCGATCGCCGGCCTTCAACCCTTCAGCTACGATGGCGTCAAGAACGGCACGTGCTATTTGCGTTGAAGCCTTTTGCTTCTTGATAACTGGTCTGACAGTCTTCATTGTTATACTCTTCTTAAGAGTAAATCTCTTTATGTCACCTGTCAAACGAAACATGGCGCAACCAGCAGTTCTCATTTTGGCCCAATCGCACGAAGAACCGCCGGTTGGCACGGTAAGATGCCGGTGCTGATGTGGTCCGCAAAGTACAGCCGGGCGGGCGCTTGCGGGAGCGCGTAAGAAAGACAGTCACCTTTGGCGTGGTAGCTCCCGCAGTTTGAGGCAAATAGCTGTGTGGGGACATGGGTGATCTACCGCAGCGTGTTGTTATGTTCGTTCTCGCTTCTTCCAGCGCGAGCGGCCGGCTTGGATATAGGCGGCGACGTTCTCACCGCTTAGCTCATGATTGGTGACAAACACGTGCCGGGCGGCCGGAGTGCCGTCCTCACCGAGGATCACAAGCTCCATCCAGTTCACCGCAAGCGCATCCTCGCCGTCTTTGATCGGCACGCCGTTGGCGAAGCGCTAGCGCCAGGTCCTGCGCCGCTTGCCGTCCCAGTGTTTCTCGAAGCGCTCGTTCAAGTCGAGCTTCGCGTCGGCCTCGTCGATCCATTTCTTTAAGTAACTGTGTGAGCGGTACTCACAGGTGAGGATGAAGTTGTAGCGGTGCTCAAGCAGCAGCTCGCACATCGGCTGGTTGCAGTACAGGTCATCGCCGAGAATCGTCACTCCGTGCTCCACGTAGGCTTTCCCCGCGCCGGTGAGCCAACGCTTGGCCGCCGCATTCTCGCAGTCCTGTTTCGCAGCCCCGTCCTGTGGCCGGATGAACTCAGGCTCCAGCGAAACCACCCGGTTTGAGCCCGGGCTTACGATCACCGGGGTGATCGCGCTGTGATAATAGGTGGGGATATCGGTAAGGCCGAAGATCGTTGAGGCGTTGCTCTTACCCTTACTGAGGTGCATCGAGCGCTGATGAGCGAGAAACGAGGGGCTTTGGGTGAAGAGCACCGAGAATAGGTCTCTGCAGGTTCTCGTCAAGCTGCCAAAATGAGACAGGAACGCGCGCCCGCAGAGGCGACCGACAGCGCTCCGTCTCGCCAGGTATACGACGACAGCGACACGAACGCGACGAACCCAGTGCCTCGTTACTTTTGGGGCGGCGCCGGCGTTGGAAGTGGAAACCGCGCTGATCGAATCGATCACTGAAGCGGCACTCGGACTTTACAACCCCGGAAACCCCCTACAGCAGACCGGCACTCAATGGTAGGAACAGCGATTTCGCGCTGCACAAGCGAGTTCGGCTTTCTCATAGGGTGGCGACAGCAAGCGGGACTGACAGGACTGTCTCGGCAGCAGAGGACGAGGGCGATGATACCTGGGTGGATTTCGCAGCCTGCGCCCGAAAGAACAGGCGCTCGGGTTCATACACGCAGACGAAGGAACGCACCTCTCCGAAGAGTGCCCGCTGAGGATACGGTCAATTGAGACGGCCAAGCTCGAACCCCGACGGCGCGCCGACAGTCGCCACGAGATGACGGAGAATGCGCTTAATCTCGTCTGGATCCTCGGTCCCGGGTTCAATGACTCAACGCAGCGCGTGCCGCATACTCTATCTGCGTGAGGTAGCGAAAGCGCTTCCTCGGTCAGGATGTACAGCCGACGCTCAAGCGTAGCGGTTTCATTATCTTCGATCAATGCGCATGCGGTCTTTTTCGGCCATACCGGGCGGGTACGCCCGCGGACGACACAACAGCTCTACTCTCGCGCCTTTCGGTGATAGAATATACGGTGACAGCCAAGGTTACCCTCTATGCGGTCGGTGGTGGTCTTTCCGCAAGCCGTCTTACGCTGGAGGCAGTCATCGCATGGCGACGGTCATCAGACGAGAATCCGCATGAAGCAAGACAAGGCACTATGGGCTACGAT
>PWQX01000262.1 GCA_003556605.1 Spirochaetaceae bacterium | reverse complement strand
GCGAACGACGGTGGATGTCACTGCGGCACAGGCACTCGCGTACATGCATGAGGGTCTGGCGGGCCTATGTGGCACTGCCGCCGGGTGTGGCTCGGCGGTTCTGATGGAGGCGCTTCCAAAGCGCACAACCAACGTGGTCAACACGCTTGACGAGGCGTCGCAGTTGATTGCAGCTGTGGGGTGCCCCGGAGTAGGGGGTATGTTCGACTTTCACAACTGCGCCGACGAGCTGTTGTCGTGGAGCGAGCTCATCGACCGCTACGCCGGCATCATTCAGCACGTGCACCTGAACACCCGCAACGGCGGTTATCCTCGCCGGGTCAGGAGTGATTACCGCTGTGCTTTTCGACAGTTGGCCGCCAAGGGGTATCGCGGCTGGGTCTCGCTCGAGATCTTTCACGAGCCCTCGGAGCCGGCGCAGGTGCTGCAGGATACGGCGCGCTTTCTCGACCGCGTGGAGGCGCAGCTCGTTGAAGATGGTATTTCCCGGTTAGGGAAATAGATATTTTGGTTCAAGGGAGGAGCATTGTAATGAGAAAGGGACTACGCATTCTTTTGGCTCTGCTGCTAATCGGCGTGGCGGCAACCGGGTACCTACTCGCGGCCGGCGCAGCGGAGGAGCCGGAGGTTCCTGAGGAATGGGAACCGACTCGCACTATCACTATCATTGTGCCCTGGGGAGCGGGGGGAGCGAGCGACCAGACGGCGCGGGTGCTTGCCGCCGAAATGGAGGACATTCTCGGAACCCGTATCGCGATCGTCAACCAGCCCGGGGCGTCGGGATCAACGGGGCAGAAGTCAGCCTTCGATGCACGGCAAGACGGCTATACCTGGGCCGGCAACGCCGATGCCAGCGTGGCAACCTATCAGGTGCTGGACTACACTCCTGAAATCTCGCATCGCGACTGGCAGGCGTACTTTGCAATCTTCACGCCGTGCGTCATTACCGTGAACCCGGAGTCACCAATCACCGACTGGGACAGCCTGATAGAGGCGTTCGAGACGCGGTCGGTAGACGTGGCAAGCGCCGGTATCGGCGCAGGTGGGCACATCGCGGCGGAAGCGTTCGCGGGGAACCTGGGGTTGAGCTACAACCACGTGCCCTACGGTGGCGGTAACCCGGCGGTCGTTGCAACGGTTGCAGGGGAAACCGAGGTGGTAATGCAGCTTTCCATGGAGGTGGCGGACATGCTGCGGGCGGACCAACTCCGCGCTATCGCCGTTATGGATGATAGGCCGCTGCAGATAACGGGCGTGGAGGAGATCCCGGCAATCACCGATTTCGCGCCGGATATGCCCAGCGTCGGTTTCCATTTCGGACTGTTCATCCCAAAGGATATTCCACCCGAGGCGGCAAAGGCCATTTCTGCGGCCTTCGATACGGCTTCTCGCAGTGAGGCCGTACAGCGACTGGCCGAAGAACGCGGCAGCGTAGCGGTATCGGTGCAGGGCGAGTTGGCCGACGAGGTGATGGAGCAGGCCGCATCGATGTTCGGCTGGCTGCTGTACGACAGCGGGGTGGCGGAGGTCTCGCCGACGGAGTTCGACATCGGCCGTCCGTAGCGGGGTGCACCTCAGCGGGGTGCGCGTTGCGTAGCTGAAGCGGGCTTTCCTTTGCGGCGGCGGGTGCCGGTGCCGGTTCCAATGCCGGTTCCGGTACCCTGACCGCCGGGACGGGCCGGGTGTTCGGCCTCGAAGGAAGTCCGCTTTTTAACCGTCATCATCATCGATATAATGAATAGCGGGTAAGAGTTATGAACGAGGGAAGTGGAGTGCCACGAGGTGATTTCATCGCCTCAGTGTTGTTGATAGTGTTCAGCGGCTGGACCATTTACATGTCGTTTACCATGCGGCGTTTCGGGGAGCTCGGCCTTGCTGCGGCCCCGGGGCTTTCGCCGCTGGTTTTCGCGATCTTGCTGCTGATCTGCGGGCTCATTCTGTTTCGGCGCAGCGTGGTCAGACGCGGATACCGGCTGGCGATGAGCCGTGAGAAGGCCGCGGTGTTTCTCCGCTCTCTGGAGACCCGACACTTTGCGGTGGTACTTGCGAGCATCATCATTTATTACGTTTTTCTCGGCGTGGTACATTTTGTGCTCATCAGCGCTGTCTACGTCTTTTTCACCATCTGGTACTTCAAGGAAGTTGTATGGTGGAAAAACCTGCTCATCTCGGTGCTGACGGTCTCCATAATCTGGTACGCGTTCGACCAGATCTTCCTCATTCCGCTGCCGTGATCGGCTGAATCACGCGCTACTTAAGGAGGACCTGTCGTGGGGCTTGTCTATCTGCTGCAGGAGACTGCGGCACTCATTACCCCGATGAATCTCTTCTACTGTTTCGTGGCCGTGCAGCTGGGGATTATCTTCGGTATGCTGCCCGGCTTGACCGCAACCGTGGGTATCGCGATCCTGACTGCACTCACGTTCCAGTGGGACCCCGGCAACGCTATTCTGGTGCTGATCGGAATCTACGTAGGCGCTATTTATGGAGGCAGCCGTTCGGCGATTCTGCTGAACATGCCGGGAACCCCGGCGAGCGCCGCTACCTGTCTGGACGGCTATCCCTTGGCACGCAGCGGACAAGCGGCTCAAGCGCTCGGGCTCGCTACCACTGCATCGTTTCTCGGTTCAATGGCAGGGCTCATTGCGCTGTCGTTTCTCACGCCGCTGCTCGGCAGCGTCGCGCTGCAGTTCCAGTCCTACGAGGTGTTCTGGCTGGCCGTTTTCGGTGTTGCCATCTGCGGCAACCTCACCGCGGCGGGGGACCCGGTCAAGGGCTGGGTTGCGGGGCTGCTCGGGATACTGCTCTCGTTCGTCGGCATGGAGACCATTCACGGCTTTCGCCGCTTCACCTTTGGCGTGTCGGAGTTGATGCCCGGCTTTGGGATTATCCCTGTTTTGGTGGGAGTCTACGGTATCGTCGAGATCCTTACCTCGCTTTCCGACACCAGCGGCGAGAGGAGGATGCCGCAGATAGGCAGAACCCTCCCGCAGGTGCGGGACGTGCTTGCGAACTGGGTGAACATCGTTCGCTCCGGGGTAATCGGCGTTTTCACCGGGATCATCCCCGGCGTCGGCGAGAACATCGGTTCCTTTGTGGCCTACGATTTTGCGAAGCGCGCGAGCAAACACCCGGAGAAGTTCGGTAAGGGCTCCATCGAAGGCCTCATCGCTTCCGAGACCGGAAACAATGCGGTGGTCGGCGGGGCGCTGGTGCCGGTGCTCGCGCTGGCGATTCCCGGCAGCCCTCCGGCGGCGGTGCTTCTGGCGGCGCTGTTTCTGCACAACATACGCCCCGGCCCGCTGCTGGTGATAGAGAATCCCACGTACATGTACACCTTCAGCGCGATGTTTCTGCTGGCGAGCTTCGCGATGTTTATTCTGGGTATCCTGATCTTGAAGCCCCTGCTGAAGCTGCTCACCATCCGTAAGTCGATCATGATGCCCGTCATCATGGTTCTGTGCATGGTGGGCACCTACGCTATTGCCGGCCGGCTGTTCGATATTCTGGTTATGATCACGTTCGGGCTGCTCGGTTACCCCATGCGCAAACTGGGATACCCGGAGGCTCCTTTCGTGCTGGGGATCATCCTCGGGCCCATGGTGGATGAGAACCTCAGGCGGGGGATGCTGCTTTCGCACGGAAACCCGGCGGCGTTTTTCGTCAGCCCCATTTCCATCGCGCTGGTGATCATGACCTTTTTTACGCTGTTCGGAAGGACTCAGCCGGTACGGGCGGTATTCCGCTTTGCGCTGAGCCCGGTCCGGGGGACTATGCGCTCGATTGGGCGAACACTCGGTCTTGTGCGCCGTAACGGCAACTCCGGCTCCCCGAGCGCATCCGGGGCAAGCGAGCCCTTCCCGGGCGATCGCGGCGAGGACGAGGACCTGCACAAATGAGTACTATCCGCCGCGGGCTATTCTCAGTCAGCTATGCCGGGCTGTGGGGGCAGGCTGAGCTCACTCTCGAGGACACGATCGCAAAAGCGGCCGAGCTGGGATTCGAGGGAATTCTTTTCATGGGCAAGCGCCCGCATCTTGGCCCTCTTGAGACTGATGAAGGTCGCCTTGCACAGCTGAAGGCGCGGCTGCGCAGCTGGGGGATGGAGGCGATTGGTGTGGCGGCGTACAACGACTTTCTGTTGCCCGCCGCAGCGGAGGTTCCGGTCGATGAGATGCAGCTGTCGTATATTGAAGGCTGCTGCCGTGCCGCGGCGTTTCTCGAGGGCCCCGTGGTTCGAGTGTTCACCGCCTACGAACACTCACCTTCAGCGGCCGCAAACATCGCGCCGAACGACGGCCGGCGCAAGGTAGTGGAGCTGTTACGCGCATGCGGAGAGCGCGCGGCCCGCTATGGGGTAACCCTGGCGGTGCAGAATCATCACGATCTTGCGGTTGACACCGGCGAGCTCGAGCTGCTGCTTTGCGAGGTTGGCCTCGCCAACGTGCGTGCAGGGTACGACGCTTGGTCGCCGTACCTGCGGGGTGAGGATATCTGCGCCGCGGCAGAGCGGATGGGCCGGCATACCGCGTTGACCATCGCCGCGAACTACCGTCGCTTTCGGCGTTACCGCTACGAACCGCAGCTGGTAAATTATCAGCGCTGTGAACCCGACATGGTGCGGGCGACGTTCACAAGTCAAGGGGAAATCGACTACCCGGCATTTCTGCGTGCCCTGCGGGCCGGAGGCTACAATGGGTGGGTCGTCTACGAGATGTGTTCGCCGCTCATAGAAGGGTCGTCGCAGGAAGTGCTGGACGCGGCGGCGCGAGACTTTCTCACCTGTGTTGGGCCGACCATGTCTGAATAGGCAGCAATCCGGCCGAAATGCGGATACCGGTTTCACCGGACCGCCGTCCCGGGGAGGTAGCGATGGCAGTTGGATTCGGTATCATTGGGCTCGGGCTGATCGCGGAGTTTCACGCGAAGGCGATACAGGCGATGAGCTCGGCCCGGCTGGTAGCGTGCCTGAGTAGAGACCGGCAGAAGGCGGAACGCTTTGCCGGGGTTCACCGCTGCAGGGGCTACGATTCCATGTCGGCGTTTCTGCAGGATCCCGAATTGGAGGTGGTGTGCGTCTGTACCCCCTCGGGAGCCCACCTGGAAGCCGCGCTGCCGGCGATTGAAGCGGGCAGGCACGTGATAGTTGAGAAACCGCTTGAAATTACGCTCGAGCGCTGTGATCGCATGATTGAAGCCGCCGCCAAGGCGGGGGTACAGCTGGCCGGCATCTTCCCGTCGCGCTTTCACGACCTCTCGCTCGTGGCCCGGGAGGCGGTTGACGCGGGCAGGTTTGGGCGGCTGACCTTGGGCAACGCCTATGTGAAATGGTACCGCAGCCAGGAGTACTACGATAGCGGCGGCTGGAAGGGTACAAGACAATACGACGGCGGCGGTGCGCTCATGAATCAATCCATCCACGCGATCGACCTGTTGCAGTGGTTGATGGGCCCGGTGGAGCGCGTGGCGGCGTTCACGGGGACCCTCGCGCACGACCGCATAGAGGTTGAAGACACAGCGGTTGCGGGGGTACAATTCGCCAACGGAGCCTTGGGTACGATTGAAGGGGCTACCTCGGTGTATCCCGGCTTCTACAAGCGCATCGAGCTGCTCGGGACTGCCGGTAGTGTGGTGCTCGATGAAGAGAACATCACGACCTGGACGTTTGCCGAGGAGCAGCCGGATGACAGCCGCATACGCGAGCAGTTCCGCCGGTCGACCCGCACCGGCGGCGGGGCTTCGGACCCCGCCTCAATTGGGTTCCACGGGCACCAACGGCAGTTCGAAGACCTGCAGCGGGTGCTGGACGGAACGAGCGGGCAGCCGCTGGTAAACGGTGAAGAGGCCCGCAAGGCGGTTGCAATTATCCTCGCGATCTACGAAAGTGCACGGACCGGGCGGCCGGTACGTGTGCAGTGAGACCTCGGCGCCCGACGATCACGCCGGAGCGAGCATAGGAGCGTATCATGATTCTGACGGGATTTGCCGATGAGGCAGCCTTCGACCTGGAAGGACAGATCAGAGCTACCCGTGCACTGGGTTGGAGCCACATAGAAGCACGATCGGTCGGCGACCATAATCTCAATGAACTGCCTGAAGAGGATCTTGAGCGCGCGGCGGCCACGCTGCAGGAGGCCGGCATCGGCATCAATTGCCTGGGTTCCACCATAGCGAACTGGGGAACCGATCTAGCCGAACCGTTTGAGGACACTCTGGTTCAGGTTGATCGGGCTGTCGGCCGCATGAAACGCATCGGCATCCCCATGGTCCGCATAATGAGCTATCGCGTCTACGTTGATGCCGAAGGCAGGGCGCTGGACCAACAGGAAGCCGAGCGTTTCAAGCGCCTCAACGAGATCTGCAAGCGCTTCAACGCCGCCGGTATCGTTCCGGTCCACGAGAACTGCTTCACCTATGGCGGAATGAGCCGGTACCACTGCGAACGGCTATTGGACGCTGTGCCGGGGCTGCAGCTGGTGTTCGACACGGGTAATCCCCCGCTCACCAACGACTTCTCCGAGCCCTTCCCGTATCCGAAGCAATCGGGCTGGGAGTTCTATCGCCACGTGAAGGAGCGCATCGTGCACGTGCACGTCAAGGACGCCGTCTACGATGCCGAGGGAAACCGGGAAGTGTACACCTTTCCGGGTGAGGGTGCCGGCGACGTGCCCAGGATCTTGAAGGACCTTCTCGAAAGCGGGTATGCCGGCGCGCTCTCAATAGAGCCCCACATGGCCGTGGTGTTCCATGATGCTTCGGTGCAGTCCAATGCCGAGCGCCGCTTTGAGAACTACCTGGAGTACGGCCGCAGGCTCCAGCAACTGCTCAGCGACCTGGGCTACGCTCCCGGCTGAGCCGCCGGCCGCACTGCGGCGCGCACCGCCCCGTGCCACCTCCCGGAGGCTGGAATTGCAGCGCAGCGCCGCTCACATTCCGCTGAAAAGCAGGTGCGGCGCCTGCTGAAGGATCAGCACTGAGGCTCCAATAGCGCCGGCATCGGTGCCCAGGGCGCTTCGAGTGACCTCTACAACCGACAAGGGGTAGGCCATCGCCCGCAGGCGGACCTCGCGCCGTACCGCCTCTATCAGCAGGTCACTTTCCTTTACTACAGGGCCGCCGAGCACAATCAGTTCCGGGTTCAGCAAATTGATCATGTTCGCGACTCCTATGGCAAGGTAGCGGGCAATTTCGTTCACTACCGCTTGGGCCGGCTCATCACCCCGGTCGGCGGCCCGCAGCACATCCACCGCGCTCAGCCGCTCCGGGTGCAGCCCGGCAATCGCGGCAAGCTCCCCCTTCGCTCCCTCGCGCAGCCGCCGCCGCGCGGCGTTTGCGATGGCATGCTCGGATACGAGCTCCTGCAGGCAGCCGTAATTTCCGCATCCGCACAACGGCCCGTCCGGGGCAACGGTCACGTGCCCGAACTCACCGGCACTGGAGTTTGTACCGACGAGCAGCTCACCCTGGTAGACGATCCCTGCCGCCACTCCGGTACCGATCGCCACGTAGATGAGATTACGGACCTCGCGGTTAGCGGGTTGGCTCAGCTCAGCGAGCGCGCCGACCTTACTGCGATTAGCGGCTATCGCGGTGAGCCCGGTGGCCTCCTGCACCATCTGCGCGATGGGGACATCGGTCCACCCCACATCGAACGCGCACTTGACTATTCCGGTTCGAATATCAACCAGACCCGGCGGACCCAGCCCTATACCGGAGAGCAGACCTGTATCGTCGAAGCGACCTCGAATGGCTTCCAATCCGCGGGTGAGAGCGGCGACAGCGGACTGCGGGGCAAGATCCTCGACCGCGACGATCTCTTTGGCAACGACCCGTGCGTCGAGGTTCGTGACCACGATGGACCACTCGGAGTCATACATGCTTGCGCCGAGGGCGTACGCCGCGTCAGGGTTCAACTCCAGCAGCACCGGCGGG
>PWQX01000281.1 GCA_003556605.1 Spirochaetaceae bacterium | reverse complement strand
CGATAAGCCGGCCGCCGTCGTCTACCGCCGCACGGGGAAACTGGCTGTGTTTCTCCATGTCTTTGACGGTAATCAAACCGGTGAGCGCACCGCTCTCGTCTACCACCGGAAGCTTTTCGATCTTGTGCGTGTTGAACTTCTCCTGCGCGCTCGCGATGCCGGGTCTGCCCACCTCGACAATCGGGTCTGCGGTCATCACATCGCGAACCTTCAGCGAGTAGTCCGAACAGAAGCGCATGTCGCGGCTGGTGATGATGCCGACCAGCCTCTGACCGCGCACCACCGGCATGCCGGAGATATTCTTCTCGCCCATCTGTTGCCACACGTCGCGGACCGTTGCGTCCTCGGTTACCGTCAGCGGCGCCTCAATGATCCAGTTCAGGTACCGTTTCACCGCACTCACCTGGCAGGCCTGCTCTTCAACGGTGAGATTTCGGTGAACTACTCCGACCCCGCCCTGCAGCGCCAGCGCAATCGCCATCTTCTGCTCAGTCACGGTATCCATCGCCGCCGACATTATCGGTACATTCAGACGTACGCCCTTGAACAGATCTACCGAGACATCGATTTCCTCGGGCAGTATCTCTGAGTACGACGGCAGCAGCAGGACGTCGTCGTAGCTAAGCGTCTCTTCAAAGCTCATTGGCCAAGGCCTCCTTGATTCGGGTCATTAGCTTTCGGTATCGGTCGCTCAGCTCGCGTGCGCGGCGCGCGGCTTGTCCGCTGTAGCCCTGCGGCGAGGAAAAAAACGCTTCAGCGTCAATGCCGCTGCGCTCTTTGAGCTCCGCCTGCAGCGTTCGCCACAGCCCAGTGTCGGCCTGCAGAAGCTCGAGCACCGAGCGCCCTTTCGCTTCACTCTCCACCGTGAGTCGCCGCACGATCTCGTGTGCGTCGGCGCGCCCGGCAGCAGAGAGCACTATGTAGGCCGCCTCGGCGAGCACCATATCGCCGGTCATTCCGAGATTCGCCCGCATACGCTCGCGGTCAACCTGCAGCCCGCTGAGCACCCGCCGCATACGCTCGCCGGCGGCCACCGCACCGGCGATAAACTCCCCGACAAAACGTCCGCTCGCCGAGTTCGACAGATCGCGTTGATGCTCCGAAATCTGATCCATTTGAAAGCTCACAACCCGTGGGGCGAACGCTTTCCACAGACTCTTGATGTGCTCGCAATTCCACGGGTTACGTTTTTGCGGCATGGTCGAAGAGCCCACTTGTGTTTCCCCGAACTGCTCGCGCACCTCGTCGATCTCGGAGCGCTGCAGATGGCGCAAATCGTCGGCGAGGTTTGCGATTACACCAAAAGCCGCAGACAACTCAAACAGCACGCGCAACAGGTACTCCGGCTCCACAATCTGCGTAGCGTACTCACTTGGATGTATTCCGAGCCGCTTAAGGTGCCGCCGCTCAAACTCCAGCGGATCCGGGTACAGCAACGAAAGTGCATTATAGGCGCCCACCGCACCTGATAGCTTCCCGCGAAGATCGCCGCTGAGCTCGTGAAGCCGCTGTGTTGACTTACCGAGACGCGCGAGATACTCCGCGAGGGCAAACCCGAAAGTGACCGGTACCGCGTGCCGGCCGTGCGTGCGGCCCACCTGTGGGGTGTCGGCCTCTTGCTTACTCAAGCGACACAGCTCTTCGACTACGGCGATCAACACCGGCAGCACAACCCGGCGCAGCGCGTCGCGATAGCGCATCGCAGCGGCGGTGTCCAGAACGTCGACCGAAGTGGCGGCGCGGTGCAGATAAGGCCGCAAGCGCTCAGGAAGGCTGTGCTGCATCACATTCACGAGCGCGCGGATATTGTGATGCGTTCGTTCTTCCTCAGCGTAGACTTCAGCAGGGTCGAGGCCTTCGGCTGCGGCGTCTACCGCGGATTCGGCCTGATCAGTCAATGCACCCTCGAACTCCAGATGCGTCTTCACCAGCGCCGCCTCAACCCGAGCACAGTAGCATACCGCCGCCTCCTCGCTGAGATACTCCGATAGCTGCTCGAACAGCTGCCGATTCGACTGCAGATAGCGATGATCGAGAGGGCTAATGTTGCGGAAAATGCTGCGGTGTTCCATTTAAGCGACCTATGTTGAAAACCGAACGTGTTTGAGAGATAATAGCGGCATGATCGATTTTCGTCGAGTCCTTATAACAGCGACTTCGGTTCTGCTCGCCGTTGCGGTGATTGTCTTAATCGTGTTGCGGCCCGATCATTCGCAGAGTCTGGGTGCCGCCGCGCGACCCGGTGAGGGCACGCGCTTCATTGTTCCACAGCCCGGCGACGGTATCGAGCTTTCCGGGTCGGCCTCGCAGCATACCATTACGCTGCGCGACAGCGAAGAGGAGCTCCAACCGCGCGTTCCGCTGTCCGGCGATTACCTGCTCACGCAGGTGGAGGAAACCAATCTCAACCGCGATCGAAACGACGAGCAGATCATAGCGTATAAGCGTCGTGACGACCCCGAAGACCGCATTCGTTTGCTGGTCGCCGAGTTCGATGCGGTGCGCAACAGCTACCGGGTGGCCTGGGAAAGTGAAACGCATGCAAACAACGTGCGCACCTTCGCGCTCTACACTGCCGATCTAACCGGAGATCACGACCTGGAGATCATTGCGTTCGGCACCAACAATGCGGGTGAGCAGACCCTTGACGTATTCCAAGCCACCGAACCGCCCGGCGGCGTGGGGTTGTACTATCGCCGCGTGCTCTCTATCGAGACCGACGCCAGCATTGAGATCGATGAACAGGCGCGCACCGACGCCTACTACAGCATGCAAGGCAGTGGGTCAAGCTTCCCGATCCATGTCTACCGCCGCGACCTGCAATCCGATGACAAACGCGCGCTGGTACGGGTTACGTATCACTATCATCATGATGAGGAACAATACGTTGAAGCCCGGGTCGAGAAGATTCCGGGAACGCAGGTAGAAGAGGCGCAATTGCAGGAGCTCTATGACGGCGATGTCACCCAGTTTCAGCGCTTTCTCCGCGGCCCGTGGTACCGTTCAACCGGCTCCCAGTCGGACGGCGAGGAGCTCGTGTTCTTCGACCCTGTTCGCAGCAGCATCGTGTTTTACCGCGGCGATCGCCAAGAGTCTTTCGCCTGGCAGAACTCCTACAAGACGCTGCACCGCTCGGGCCCCGGGCTCCGCCTAAACCTCGAGAACGAGTCGATCTCTACAGTCAGAAGGCAGGTGTCGCTGACCGCAACAGGAATCGATGAGATCCTATTGAGCGTGGAGGCCAGCGACCAGTGGGACGGCCGCTATCGTCGTCTTACTGATACCTTGCAGCGCCGGCTGCTGAGCGAGCGGCGCTCGGCCGCGCGATTAGCCGAGGATCTCCCGAGCGGGTTATATCGTAACGACGCCGGACTCGAGATCTTTTTTGCGAGCCCCCGATTCACAATGCGTGAAAACGATCAGGAGGTCTCCGGGGGCTTTGCAGTGTTCGAGCTTGACCGCCCGGTACTACAGCTGAGCCAGATGAACGCCAACGGAGTAGTTACCGGCGCGCGTACGTACCAGTACGAGCACAAAACAAGCACAACCGCTGATCAGGTGGTGCGAACCATACAGTTGTATCCGGCCCGACTGACTGCCGACGGGGTTGAGGTGATTGATACCGAAGCGGTAACGCTCGAGCAGATTGAACAAATAGAGCAAGACTCAGACGAACAGGACGGCGGCACGTCATAGCGCGCCGGCACGGCATGCCCGCTTACCGGGCTCTTTCGAATAACAAAAAGCCTTCGAAACCGCTCTCCTTGAGCTCTACTACTATCTGCTGCGCCTCAGAGCGGCCTGAGCGCGCTTGATCAACCCGTACGAATACCTGGTAGTAGGTACTATTCCCGACCTGTTTCCGCCGGATCTCAGTGTTGGTGAAACCTTCGGCGCGCAGGTCGCGGGCCATATATTCGGCGTTGTCTTTCTCACTGAAGGATCCGGTTTGGACTCCAATCACCCGCTGCTCAGCCTGCAGGTGCTCCCGCGCTGCTCCCGGCACCGGAAGACCGCTGTCTAGATCAAGAGAGCCAATGGCCTCCGGCGGGTCAAACGCGCCGCCGAACACCGCCGCCGGAGAGGGCCGCAGCGCGACCCACGGGTCTTTCCGGCCGCTACGCTTGCGCGCGAGCCGCAGTTCAGGCGAATCGGGGTAGTCTGCCGCGATGCGCTGTACGAGCCGCGCATACCGTTCGTGCTCACCAAGCCGCAGGGCCAACTCAGCTTTGTACAACAGTGTGGCCGGATGCTTCAAGCTGTGCCGGCTACCGAACTCTTGAAGCCGATCAAAAGCCTGCCGATATGAGTCGAGCCCCGCATCCGCGCGGGCGCGCAGCAGAACAGCAGACTCGTGCGCATCGCGTTCGCCACGTTCCGCTGCACGCCGAGCAACTTGTTCCGCGTCCGCCGCAGCCTGGTGGTACGACCCGCGCTCCAAGGCGAGCCTTCCAGCCGCAAGCAGCGCGTCAGTCGCGTCTGCGCTGTGCTCGAACGCCGTGCGGTAAAACCGCTCAGCTTCCTCTGCACCGCGTAACTCGGCGAGAGCGGCGCGGAGTTGAAATGCCTGCGCCCGGTCACGCGAACGCTGCAGTCTCCCGGCAAACTTCTCCAGCACATCCTGCGCAAGGTGCAGGTTCGGCGCCTCGTCTACCGCAGCCTGCAGGCGCTCGAAATCGCCCTCCGAGCCGATGTTGCGCTCAAGCCAATTCAGATGTGACGAAAAACCGGCCGCGTGATACGCGACCGTAAAACCAAGGAGGATAGTAAAAGCTGTGCGCAAAACACGATTACTCTTCTGCGTGCGGCGGTGTTGTCTCGGCAAGCTGCTTCCTCGACAGTCTCCGCTTGCGCGGTTTTTTGTCTACTTTTTGTTTCGGAAACTTGGCTCGCTTTCTCAAGTACTTGACGTAGGTAAACGGAAGCGTCACCAGCACGCCGAGAAAAAATGCGGCGAACAAGCTGACGAAAATTGGGATATCTTCAAAGGTGCGGAACCCAAGAGACACATCAGAGACGTTTCGAATGTTCACGCCCGCGAACAGCACGACGACCGACAATACGATGAGATAAACCAGCAATTTCCACGGCATACAGAGTTCTCCTGATTCGGCTCGTCTAGCTTAACGCCGCGCGCGTAGTCCGCTAATAAACTTGTACAGACTGTAACCGCCGTACCCCAGAAGCCCAAAGCCCGCCAAGCTCATCATTCCGCCGGCGAGCCCGCCGATAAGCGGCAGCGAGGCGATCACGGTAAGCGCCCCGGCGCCGGCCGCAACTAAGCCGCCGGTACGGTCGTCAGGGCTCTTTGCCTTAGACGAGCTTGAAAGCCCAAACGCGGTCAGGCCTCCGCCGACAATCAACCCAAGAATTGACAATCCGGGACCTGCGAAGCCGCTGAGAATCAGTAGACCGATTCCTGCCGCCGTTCCACCGACACCGGTCATGCCGTAGCGTACCAACCTATCACTCGGAACAATCTCGTTCATGCTTCCTCTCCGTTTAACACCTGCTCCACATAACGCCGTACATTACTCCAGTCGTCGCTCTCCGGAAGCAGAATCCAGGCTCCCCTGTCAAAGTCGTCATCGACTTCGTCGGCGCTCTGTTGACTATAATACAAGTTGGAATACGTATGGTAAAGGACGTTGGAGGTATCGAGCACCTTGCGCGCACCGATCTCGAATCCGGCAAAGCGTTGAATGTAGCGAATCGTCTGAATCGGTGAGAGATCGGTGTCCACGTACCGCGTGAGCATTCCAATCAGCTCATGTAGAGTCCCGAGATCCTGCAACTGCAGCTTACTCAGCTTCTCGAACACTGCACTCACGACCCGTTGCTGGCGCGAGGCACGGTCAAAGTCATCGGTTGTTGCCCGCGAGCGGGCAACCCGCAGCGCCTCAACGCCGCTCAACTGGTGGGTTCCGCGCGGATAGTATAACGTGCCCCACTCGCCGTCGTCGCGGGTCCGGTAGCTGGGATCAATGAGGTCTTCTTCCAGCTCAACCTCCACACCCCCGAGAATGTTCACCACCTCGATAAATGCGTACATATCGACTGCCACGAAGTGGTCAATCGCTAGTCCGGTGATCTCGGTAAGCTCCCGGGCGAAGCGCTCAGGCCCATAGGTCGGATACACTATGTTCAGTCGGCGCCCGCGGTAGAACAGGTCGCGCGGCACGCTGATGAGCTTGATGGTTGCGCGGCTTGGATCGGCGTGCGCAAGCATGATTGAATCGGTGATGCCCTCGTTGGTACCCATCACCACTGCAGTGACTGCACCATCGGGAGTGGAAATTGTCTCAAGACCGTCGAGTGCCGGATCGAAGCTCGTATTCCCGCCGCGCGCCCGTGACAACCCAAACTGCCGAAACGACTGCAGCGGAACATCGCCGTCATCCATCACCCACAACTCACCATAGGGGCGCTGCACCGCAAAAGAGCCGAAGCGTTCCCCGGAATCCTTGTAGTACAAGTCAAAATGGATGTGGTCACCTCGGTCACGCGGTTCCTGCGACAGGCGCAGACCTTCATTTTCGAGCAGACGCTGAAATCCGCGATCACGACCGGCACGTTCGAGCATCTCCACCGAACGCTGCACACCCGCTGACTCCGGCGGTCTGTCTTCGAGTCGGGAAACTTCATCGAACAGCGCCAGCCTGAATGCATCGAATTCGTCGTAGCGGTCGCTGTCAATAACAAAGCGGTCGGCAGCCGGTTTATAACCGAAAACCATCGACGGCAATTGGTGCGCCGCGTTGTTCTCCAGGCGCAGGGCAATCTCATAACTGCCCAGCCGATCGGCCGAACGCAGCACGTGAGCGCGTTCCTCAACGCGCCGGCGAAGCGCGCTCGAATCGGCGAGCGCCTGCACTTGGGCAATTCGTTCCGCCCGGCGCTCTTGCTCGCGCTCCAGCGCTGCGAGCTCAGCGCTGAGATACGCGCTAAGCTTGTCATAATCGAACTTTTCGCCGAGCCCAACGGCAAACGCATCGGCATCGTCGCGTTGTGATTTCACCCTAAGCGTTCCGCCGGGCTCATCCAGTTCAACGGTAAACTCCGTCTCACCGTCGCGCAGGAGCAAAAGCCGCTCACCAACCTCATCATTCTTGCGCGACTGCACCTGCAGCCCCAGCTCACGAGCCGCTCGTTCGAATACACCTTGATCACGAAGCGCATGAAATTTCCGCCTGAGCTCGATGCTGTTCTGGTGTGCAAGCAACTCTCGGAACGCCTCGAAAAAGGCTCGGGCCTCGGCCGAGTCGGCGCCGTCTTCCGGCGGAGAATCAGCCCCACGCGAGCGCAACGGCTCGTATTCGCGCGGCCGCATTCCGAGCTGCCCCCGAATCTCACCGGTGTCTTCTATGAGCGCACGTGCAGCCTGCCGCAGATCTTCGGATTCAGCGCTGGTGCGCCTGATCTCTTGAATCAACCGGTCTTGGCGCTCGACAGTGCGCTGTGTTGCGGTGTTCATGCGCCCGAGCAGCACAACCGCCAGCACAACAATAGCGACAGTGTTGAGAAACGCGATTCCGATGAGCACTTGGGCAGACCACGAGCTACTGCGATGTTTCATAGCCGGTAGTCACCGAAGCAGAAAAGAATCCCGCGCACGCTGAACTGCATTTGCACCTCTCCAACAAACCGGAAACTGGGCGCGCCTAGTGCCGAAACGACCGCTGGCCGGTGAAGCACATTGTAGCGCCGTACTCGTTACATGCGGTAATAGACTCGTAATCGCGCAGCGATCCGCCCGGCTGTAGCACCGCCGAGACGCCTTCCTGCAGCCCCACGTCGACCCCGTCACGGAAAGGGAAGAACGCGTCGGACACCATTGTGGCGCCGTAGAGCCCGCCGCGCGCGTGCTCCGCCTCACTCGCAATCCATGCAGCACGCTCATCACCGCCAAGCGCATCGTACGAACACTGATAGCGCT
>PWQX01000138.1 GCA_003556605.1 Spirochaetaceae bacterium | reverse complement strand
TCCGGATGAGTCCCAAAACTGTACTGTTGCAGCACCGAGCTTCCTCCAGCTCACTGTTCCGCCCTCACCGTCATCTTTCGCTGAATCTCGGCCGCACGATCGGCCGGCATTTCCGCAAGCCAGAGCGACACGAATGAGAAGGTGCCCTCTTCCTGAGCAAGCTCCTCGGTGACTCGGAACAGGTCGACTAGGTCCTGATCATCGTAGCTCTGTAGGATCTGAACCGCCTGTGCAGGCGGTATATTGGTCAAATCCCGAGAGTTCTGAATCACAGCCTCTCTTCTATTGTCGTACCGCCGGACCCGCTCATTGAATGAAAATTCTCGATCTTCTATTTCCCGCTCACGGGTCTCCAGCTCCTCGCGCCGTCGTTGGATCTCGGCCATCTGCTGTTCAAGCTCCTGCCGGCTTTCCTCAAGCTCTTCCTCGCGCATGGTCAAGGCCTCGGCCTGGACTTGAGCGCGCTCGGCCTCGAGCAGTCCCGGATCGTCGACCTCTTCGACCCGAGGGCTTGGATCTAGCCCCACGAGCCGCAGCACCGGTGCAAACGTGTCACCGGCGTCGATGACACCGAGATAATCGAACCACAGCGCTCCACCTGCCGAGAGCACGACCACAAGGATGAGCAGAGCAATAATCTGGGTCAGCGGTCCAAAGTGTCTGTACTCAGCCATACTCGCTCCTACCCCGGCGGAACCCCTCGACTGTTTCTCCGCCGAGACGTAATATTCACCCCAATTTCGTTCATTTCCGAGATCTCCGCTGCGCGCTCACCACGGTAATGCTCGTCGGCGCGGCGCTCACGCAATTTGTCGAGCACTTGCTCCTCGCGGGCGATGCGGCGATACTGCTCGCGCAAACGTTCGCGCTCGGCGTTCCGCTCGGCAAGTTGCTGCGCCGTCTCGGCAAGGGCAGCATCCAAGCGCGCGATGTACACGCCCTGCGCTATTCGAAACTCCAGATCCGAGGTCACACCGGCACGATACACTGCGCTGCGCTCGTGCCGCAGTTCCTCCATGCAGCGTTCAAGCCGCCAACACTCGCCGTCAGCCCGTGCGAGCGCGATCTCCGCTTCCTTCGTTTTGTGCCGCCGAATCGAGAGAATCGGCTCTAGTCGAAATCGAAACTCACGCATCGTTGTGCTCGTCACTCTCTGTGCCGAAAAGCTGTGCGACGCTTGAAACCGGGCCGCTATCGCCGGCGGTTACCGTAGCACCTTCAGCTCTTTCGTCTGTTGCCGCACCCGCGGCTCCGGGGTTATCAGCGTTGCCCATACCGGCGAGCGCAAGCATCCGGCTGTAGGTCTCCTCGATCGCCGCCTTCTCGTCTACATCCTGCCGCAAGAACTGATTGATTGACGGCACGCGCTCGATCGCCTCGTCAATCTCGGAATTACTCCCGCGCGTGTAGGCGCCGACGTTTATCAGGTCCTCGGCGTCACGATACACCGCGAGCAAGCGACGCAGATATCCGCCGGCTTGTTGAACGTTCTGAGGAGTGACCTTGTTCGCGAGCCGCGATACCGAGCCGAGCACATCGACTGCCGGATAGTGATAACGCTCCGCGAGACGGCGAGTCAGCACCAAGTGCCCATCGAGTATTCCGCGCACCGTGTCGGCCACCGGTTCGTCCATGTCGTCGCCCTCAACGAGTATGCTGTAGAACCCGGTGATACTACCCGTTCCCGAGGTGCCGCTGCGCTCCAACAATTTCGGGAGTAATGAGAACATCGAGGGAGGGAATCCGCGGTTTGCAGGCGTCTCGCCCACTGCAAGCCCTATCTCGCGCTGCGCACGCGCAAAGCGTGTCACCGAGTCGAACAATAGCGTGACGTCCTTCCCGCGGTCACGGAAGTACTCTGCGACAGCGGTCGCAACGTAAGCGCCCCGCAAGCGCGCCAACGGCGGTGTATTGGAAGTGGACACTACTACGACAGAACGTGCAAGCCCCTCTTCGCCGAGATCGTTGTCGATGAAATCGCGGACCTCGCGCCCACGCTCACCGATCAGCGCAATGACGTTGACATCGGCGGCTGTGTTGCGCGCGATCATCGCAATCAGCGTGCTCTTACCGACACCGCTTCCGGAGAAAACGCCGAGCCGTTGGCCCTTGCCGGTGGCAACCAGCGCGTCGACTGCACGAACACCGGTCACCATCTGCTCGTTGATTGTGGTGCGGTCGAGGGCCTGGGGTGGGTCGGCCACCGCGGGGTAGTACTCATTGGCTTCGATATCGGGGCCGCCGTCGATAAGAAGGCCGCGCGCATCCAACACGCGGCCCAGCAGTTTATCCGAGACCGGAACCCGCAAGCAAGCACCTGTTGCAATCACCGGCGCGCCAACCTCCACGCCCGAAACCTCGGTGAAGGGCATCAGCTGAACGGTGCTGCCGTGTAATCCGACCACTTCGGCCCAAATGATCTGATCATTCAACACAATCTGGCACAGTTCAGCCACAGAAGCCTGCGGGCCATTGCTTTCGAGCAACAACCCTTGGGCACGCCTCACCCGTCCAATCTGCTTGATCGGGTCAATGCGGTCAACCAGCGCGGTGTATTTGTCCAGTACGCTCACGACGGGCCCCTCCTTCCCGCGTACAACGCTGCAGCTCACTCTTGTCGGTGCTGCGTACGAATCGGCGCAAGCTCCAGTATGCGGTCTTCAATCTCACGTAACTGCGAAGCAATGCGTGCGTCGATCTCCCCGAAATCAGTCTCTATCACACAGCCCCCACGATCAACTGTGGAGTCTTCAGCAACCGTAATGTTCCCAACGTGCTCGATACGCTCGATGATTGTATCCATATGCTTGCTCGTCACCTCGAGATCTGCGAAGTTCACCCGCACAATCACGTCGGACTTGGATTTCAGCTTCCGTAAGGCCTGCACCACGTTGTTTACAACGATGTTCTTCTGATTCTCGGACAGGACCTTGACGACCTTTTTCGAGATCTCGAGCACGAGGTGCACAATCTGCGCTTCGCTTTCCTCCAAAATCTGTTTCCGCCGGTCGATCGCCCTGCTGAGAATCACGTGCAGCCGCTCAATCACGCGCTCGACCTCACTCTGCCCTTCTCGGAAACCCTGCTCATGCCCTTCCTTGCGACCGCGCTCAATGACGTCGGACTCGGTTTGGCGCGCGGTCTGCTCAGCTTGCTGCACAATCTGCTCGGCTTTGTGCTCAGCTTCCTGCACAACCCGCGCGGCCTCCTCTTCGGCTTCGTGCCTGACTTGCTGGGCTTGCTCGTTCTTTTTCTTGACCTCTTCAAACGCAGTCTGCTCGGCTTCTTCGATAATGCGCTCCGCTTCGGCCTTTGCGTCGGCGATCATCTTCTCGCGTTCGGTATCCCATTGCTTCTTGAACTCTTCGGCTTCCCGCCGGAGGTCGTCGGCGGTGGGACCGGTGTACTCCTCCGGCTCCAGCGGTTCCTCGAGCGTCACCGGGGCCATTCGCTGTTCGGGTGCAGGAATGAACACACGACTTGAAGAGACTGCCACCTCGCCGGACCGGAACACATTCTTCGCCATACACTACCCTACTACACCACAAGCTCGTCTTCGCCGGCGCGTGCAACCACGATCTCGCCTTGTTCCTCAAGCTTGCGGATAATCGACACGATCTTCTGTTGCGCCTCTTCCACGTCCTTCATGCGGATTGGTCCCATGTACTCCATATCCTCCTTGAGGAGGGTTGCCGCCCGCTTAGACATATTGCGGAAGATCTTATCCTGTACTTCGGTATCGACCGATTTAAGCGCCTTCGCAAGCTCGGAGGTATCTACTTCGCGCAAGACCTTCTGAATAGCACGATCGTCGAGCATAACGATGTCCTCGAATACGAACATGCGTTTCTTGATGTCTTCGGCCAGCTCAGGATCCTCTTCCTCCAGGCTTTCGATGATGGTCTTCTCGGTGGAACGGTCGACGAGGTTGAGGATCTCGACAATGCTCTCAACACCGCCGGCGGCGGTGTAGTCTTCGCTCGAGAGCGTCGAGAGTTTCTTCTCAAGCACGCGCTCGACCTCACGTAACACCTCAGGCGAGGTACGGTCCATCGTCGCGATACGCTTGGCCACATCAGATTGGACATCGTGGGGCAAGCTGGAGAGAATAATCGAGGCCTTCTGCGGCTCAAGGTAAGCCAGAATCAGCGCAATTGTCTGCGGATGCTCCTGCTGAATGAAGTTCAGCAGGTGCGTGGGGTCGGTGCGGCGGATGAAGTCGAACGGCCGCACCTGCAGGCTGGAAGTCAGCCGGTTGATAATATCGACCGCTTTCTGCGACCCCAAGGCTCTTTCCAGCAGCTCGCGGGCATAGTCGATACCGCCGGTCGTGATGAAGTCTTGGGCCATCATGAGTTCTTGGAACTCCTGAAGCACCCGATCACGGTCTTCCGAGTCAACGACCTCAAGACGCGCGATTTCAAAGGTCAGGCTCTCGATCTCGTCTTCACGCATGTGCTTGAAGATCTCGGATGAGATTTCGCTGCCGAGCGTAACTAAGAAAATCGCGGCCTTCTGGCGGCCGGTAAGATCCTTCTTCTGCGTGCTGCTTTTCTTCTGCGTCTGGGATCCGGCGGTGGCACCACCACGTGCTTTAGCCATACCCTACTCCTCCATCAACCAGGTACGAATGAGCTGCGCCACGTCCTCGGGATGCTCCCGCGCCATGTTAATGGCGTTCTCCTGCATCTCAAGCCGCGCGCGCTCCTCCACGGACATCTCGACTTCGGTTCCTTCTTCCTCGGCGCTGCGTAACGCCGCCTCCCGCATCGCCTGATGCTGCCGCGCAAGCTCTTCTTCCTTGAGCCGGCGCCGGCGTTCGAGCTCGCGCGATATCAAGCGGAACGCAATGAAGATCACAAGAAGCGCGGCAATACCGATGAGACTGTAGAGGATGATCATCTGAATCTGGCGCCTCCTACGGTACTCGGCGTCCTCCTCGGCGAACAGATCGCTGCGGTCGAACTGCACATGGCGCACCGTGACCGAGTCGCCGCGCTCCCGACTGAATCCTACCGCGTGGCGCACCAGATCCTCGGCAATCTCGAGGTCTTCATCGGTGATCGCGATATACTCACGCGCAATGCTGCCGTCGGGCTGCACAATCACATCCCCCTCCTCAGTATGCTGGCGCCTCCAAATACCGTCCAGCGCGACGCTTGCGCTGATGCGGCGGATACTCGGACTGCCGCGTTCGAGGATGCGGCGGGTATTGATCTCGTAGTTGGTGCGATCTTCGCTGCTCGACCACTCGCCGATCAAACCCTCGAGATCGCGATACGCTGGTGGAGTCTGGCCCTCCTGCCCTGGCGGGCCCTGCGGATTGAAGCCGGTACCACGGTAGTCTTCACGGAGAACCTCCGATGAGCGCGGGATGGAGAGTACGAACTCCGAATCGTCAAACGGCGTCAGCGGATTGTCCGGCCGCGTTACGATCGGAAAATGCTCCTCGGTCTCGGTTGTCCGCTTTCCGAGGTCGAGATCCACGTCGATGTTCAGGACCTTCACACGGTTGTCACCGTATATCTGGCGCAAGGCACCAATAATGGCTTCACGATACTCACGCTCCGTGTCACGCATCAGCGCGAGCTCGCGTCGCGTGAGCTCTAGCTCGTCGAAGTCCCGCATGCGCTCGAAATCGTTGAGTACGATCCCGCGACGATCGGTAATCGTGATGTTCTCCGGCTGCAGATCTTCGACTGCGAGCTGTATCAAACGCTCAACACCCTCGATCTTCGCACGATTCTCGCGGAAATCACTGCTCGGCTTGGGGCTGACGATCACCGAAGCGGTCACCGGAGCTTGGTCCTCCAAGAACAACTCGCGTTCCGGCAGTACCAGCGTGACGCTTGCAGAATCAATGTCTTCGAGCGCGGTGATGTGTTGCTCGAGTTGGCGGGTAATAGAGCGGCGCAGGTTGACGTTACGTTCGAAATCGGTTTGCGTCCAGCGCTCGACGTCGAATAGGTCCCACGGATCAACTTCGGTCGGCACAAGGTCCTCGCGCACAAGAATAGCCCGAGCCCGCTTGGCGGTACGCTCGTCGTCCGCCATGATCATGTTATCGGCGGTGATACGGTATTGGATCTGTTCTTCATCAAGCCGCATCGCGATGCGGTCCAGCGCGGCCTCGTCGATGATCGGCCGGCCCACAATCGGCACCATCGTTGGTCTTGCACTGAAAGTCACCAGCATGACCAACCCCAGAATTGAGACAGCGATCACGCTGACAAAGATCAGTTTCTGTACGGGCTTCCACTGCGCCCAGAGCCCGGATATCTGCCCGAACGCGTTCTTGAGCCACTCTCTCATTGTTCCCCTCCCAGTATTCCGAAACGGTTCCGACTACATCGGCGGATACCTATCGGACCGTAGTGATATCACGGTACGCGCGAATCACCCTGTCAACAACGTTCTTGGTTATATTCAAAGACATCTCCGCCTTTGCCGCAGCGATCGTTATGTCATGCGGATTCACCGAGTCAGGGTCAACAATTGCCTGCACCGATAAGCGCGAGTGCTCGTGTTGCTGCCGATTCACACCATCAAGACTCGCAAACAGCAGCGCCGAAAACCCTTCATTGTGCTCGATGGGGGTGGGGTCGAATTTTCCCGGAACATGGCCCGGATGGGTGCGCTGCAGGGGTATCATGTGGCCGGTGGCCTGCTCAGGTCCAAAGACGGTCATCTTTCACTACCTCCCAATGTCAAGAGCGCGTTCAAACATGTTCTTAGCACCGTCGATGACCGACAAGTTCGCCTCGTACGAGCGCGAGGCGGAGATCATGTCGACCATCTCACTGACAACATTCACGTTCGGCATCTCTACGTAGCCTTCGTTGGGACCGGACTGAATGGCATCAGGATGCGTTGGATCCCATACCAGCCGCGGATCGGCGTCCATGTCCTTTTCGACACTCACGACGCGCACACCGTTTCCCACACCATGGTCGAGCGGACGTGGCAGAAACGGCGTTCGCCAGTACGGCTGATCTACGCGCGGACGGACAATCACGCGGCTGCGGCGGAACGGCCCGCCTTCGGTGGTGCGCGTGGTGTTCACGTTGGCAATGTTGTCCGCAATGACGTCCTGGCGGAGCCGCTGCGCGCTCAAGCCGCTGGAGGCAGTGTTAATGCTCGAAAACATACCCATGCGCGGTTACCTCCTTAGCCTCGCAACACCAGGTTCACACGGCGAAACTCAGAGTTCAGTGAGTTCGACATCATAGTGTACATCAACTGGTTCTGCAGTTGATTCATGGTTTCCTCCTCGATGTCGACGTTGTTACCGTTGTTCTTTGTCTGCGTGAAATAATCCAGCTGCCGTACCGGACGCACCGTTCGATAATCGGTCGGCTGATGAAACGGAATATGCCTCTCATTCGTCAACCGTTCCCGAAATCGCGGCGGGCGCTCGCTTTCCAGCGCATCGCGCAGTTGCGTCTCGAAATTAACGACGCTGCGCCGGAAGTTCGGCGTGTCGGAGTTCGCGATATTGTCGGCAATGACGTCCTGCCGCAGCAGACTGACGTCCATTGACCGGTGGAGAATATCGGCTGTCCGACCGAAGCTAGTGCCGGTAAACATGCTCTTGTGCTCCTCGTTGACGGGGCTTCTCTGTTCTAGTGTCGGCCGATCCCCCGCTCACGCTAAGTCCTTATTTGCTTGTCACAGGATATAGCGACTCAAGTCTTGATCCTGCACGATTTCCTCCAGTCGCTCCTGTACGTACTCACGTGTAATCGGAATGGTCTGACCGTTCAGATCAGGGGCATTGAACGAGATTTCTTCCAACAGCAACTCCATGATGGTATGTAAGCGCCTTGCCCCGATATTCTCGGTACTACTGTTGACACTCGCGGCTATCTCGGACAGCTCCTGTATGGCCTCCTCGTTGAACTCAAGCCGCACGCCCTCAACCTTGAGCAGCTCAACATATTGCCGGATAAGTGCGTTCTGCGGTTGCGTCAGGATGCGTATGAAGTCTTCGGCGTGCAGCGCTTCAAGCTCTACTCGAAGCGGAAAGCGACCCTGCAACTCGGGGATCAAATCGCTCGGCTTGCTCGAGTGGAAGGCACCGGCGGCAATAAACAGGATGTGTGAGGTGTCGACCATGCCGTGCTTGGTGGTCACGGTCGCGCCCTCGACGATCGGCAGAATATCACGCTGTACGCCTTCGCGGCTGACGTCCACGCCGCCGCGATTCTCTTTCGAGGCGATCTTGTCGATCTCGTCGATGAAGATGATACCCATCTGCTCGGCGCGCTGGCGCGCGAGCTCCGATACCCGGTCGGAGTCGACGAGCTTATCCATCTCTTCCTGCATGAGAATTTCACGCGCATGCTTTACGGTGGTACGCTTGCGTTTTTTCTTCCCGCCCAAGAGGTTAGACAGATTACCGAGGTTCAGGTCCATTTCTTCGAAGCTGCTACCCGAGAAGATCTCGATCGCGGGGAAGTTACTCTTCGTAACCTGAACCTCGACCTCTTTGTCGTCGAGCTTTCCTTCGCGCAGTTTGATGCGAAACTTCTCACGCGTCGCGCTGTGCGCTTCTTCGCTACTGGTTTGAGCTGCCAGTTCGTTGACCGGGACGGGCCGCCCGGGCTCACCATGGCCCCCACCCTGCTCGCTGGAGCCGTCGCGCGAGCCGGTCTCACTCTCGCCGCTGTGCTGTTTCACCCCCGGTAGAAGCAGGTCGAGCAAGGCTTCCTCGGAACGCTTCCTCGCCTCGTCTTTCACTTCTTCCTGCAGCTCGGCTTTCACCATCGAGACGGAGGCCGAGACCAGGTCACGAACCATCGACTCTACATCGCGCCCAACGTAGCCGACCTCTGTGTATTTCGTCGCTTCAACCTTGAGAAACGGAGCGCCGGTGAGTTTGGACAGCCGGCGGGCGATCTCGGTCTTCCCTACTCCGGTGGGGCCCATCATGATGATGTTTTTCGGCGCCACCTCATCGCGCAGCTCTTCCGGCAGCCGGCGGCGGCGCATCCTATTGCGTAACGCGATTGCAACGGCCTTCTTGGCTTTTTGTTGGCCGATGATGAACTTATCAAGCTCGGCCACTATTTCTTTCGGGGTTAGGTTCTGTAAGTCGCGTTTCATGATATCTCCTCCACCACAATTTCGGAGTTCGTGTAAATGCAAATATCGGCGGCAATCTGAAGTGAGCGCTCCGCAATCTCGCGCGCAGTCAGCGAAGAGGCGTCGAGATACGCGCGCGCAGCAGCCTGTGCGTACGCCCCACCTGAGCCGATCGCAATCACACCATGATCCGGTTCAACGACATCGCCGTTTCCGGTTATCTCGAGAATCGTGCTGGTGTCGGCTACCAACAGTAGCGCCTCCAGTCTGCGCAGCATTCGGTCGGTTCGCCATTCTTTCGCCAACTCAACCGCCGCGCGCGTTATATCGCCCGAGTACTCCTTGACCTTGCCCTCGAATCGTTCGAACAGCGTAAAAGCGTCGGCGGTCGCCCCTGCAAACCCAACCACGATCTTGTCATCGTACACCTTGCGGACCTTGCGGGCGGTACCTTTGAGCACCGTCTCTCCCATCGTCACTTGACCGTCACCGGCCATCGCAATCGCGCCGTCACGGCGTACCGCAACAACGGTTGTTGATCTCACCTCTCTGTGTCTTCGGTCTTGTGTTCCCATATGCTATCCCTTATACCGTTTTGTCGTCGAACTGAACCGTGCGGATGCGCCTGCCTATAGATCTCCCGCAGGGCCCCGAGACCCATGTGGGTGTAAATCTGCGTTGTTGAGAGACTCGAGTGCCCTAATAGCTCCTGCACAACCCGAATATCAGCGCCGTGCTCGAGCACGTGCGTAGCGAAACTGTGTCGAAAGGTGTGCGGCGTAACGTGTTTCGCGGTATCCGCACGCTCGACGCGCTTATGTACAATTTCGGCCGCACCCCGCTCCGACAGCCTACCACCTCGGCTGTTCAACAGCAACGCCTGCTCCTGCGCCCTTCCCTTGCGTTGCAGAAAAGCCCCGCGAACCGGCAAGTACTCGCGCACCGCCGACAAAGCCGGACGCCCAAGAAAAACCACCCGATCCTTGCGACCCTTGCCGTGCACGAGAATCGAGCCTCGCTTGAGGTTGATATCGCTCACGTTAATGCCGATACACTCGCTGATTCGGGCGCCGGCCGAATACAGCACCTCAAGCAGCACGCGGTCTCGCAGGTCCAGCAGCCCGGTGCCCTCGATTTCCAGCACACGCTCCATTTCCTGCTCAAAGAGAAACTCAGGCAAACGCTTGCGGTTGTGTTGGGTCCGCACACCGTCAAAAGGCGAGGCCTCGCGCGCTTCGATTCGCACCAGATAGCGGAAGAACCCCTTGAGCGCTGACAATGCGCGGTTTACCGAGGTGCCGGCAGCCCGATTGCGCGTGAGGTGAGCAACATAGGCACGTGCCTCATGTAAGCCGAGTTCCTCGGTCGTCAGCCCTTCCTGTGCGACCCATGCAACGAAGGCGTTAAGGTCGGCACGGTATGCGCGAATTGTGCTGGAACTGAGATTACGAACGCTGCCGAGGTAGCCCAGATACTGTTCGAGCTCAGATTGCATCATTCGCGTAACTCCTGCTTCAGCGCAGCGGCAAGCGCTCCGCCGACGGCATCGGATTGACTCGAGCACACTGCACCTCGGGTTCTTTGATCCACTGCGCGCCCTAATCCCTCGAACGACGGGCTGGGCTCGGCAAGCTCCAAGCCCCAGTCACGCAACACATCGGCGAACGACTCGATCACGAGCGCTCCGTCTTCGCTCAGCGCACGCGATCCGGCCCCCTTATACCCGCCGATACCGGCCGCGTGCACTACAACATCACGTCCTTGGTCGAGCGCGTAATCGGCGGTGATCAGCGCGCCGGAGTTTCTCGGCGCCTCTACAATCACCACGGTACGCGCGAGCCCGCTGATAATGCGATTGCGTTCCGGGAACGTCAGGCGATCCGGTTCGTAGCCAAGAGGATACTCGCTGATGACCGCACCGCCTGCATCCAC
This sequence comes from Spirochaetaceae bacterium, assembly GCA_003556605.1. Lineage (GTDB taxonomy): Bacteria > Spirochaetota > Spirochaetia > DSM-27196 > SLAA01 > B1Sed10-166. Next base: position 15,907 of record PWQX01000138.1, on the reverse strand, counting down.
GATGCGCGCCGCGAGCAAGGCGTGCTGCGGCGGGTAAATGCGGTCGATACCCGAGCCTAAGACCGCGACCGTCTGCCCACCGAGCTGCAGCGCCCCGCGGTGGGATGCCCCATCGATACCGCGGGCGAGCCCGGAAACTACCGGGATCCCGGCCTCAGCGGCATCACGACCGCACTGAACCGCGGCACGTTCGGCCCTCGGGCTCGGGCGGCGCGTGCCTACCACCGCGATCTGCGGGCAACTGTGATCAGGCCACCGGCCGCGGAGGTAGAGGACTGCGGGCGGATCGTAGAGCTCAAGTAATTGGGGCGGGTATTCACGCTGCCCGTACACCACAACCTCAATTTGCCGCCTTTCCAAGAAACTCAGTTCCTCCTCGGCCTCGGCGAGTAACTGCAACGGATCCCACGGGCCTTCCATCTCCTCTGTAAGGGTCCCGGCGGTGAGTTCGTGGAGCTCGTTCTCAGGTAGGAGTGTAAGATCGGCGGTATCCCGAAGCACCTCCGCTAAGATCCGTTTGTCCGCTGAAGTAAAAGCCTGGCGCCGATTGAGCGCGAGCACCAGTAGCATCCGGTCCTGCTCACGGCTCACTCTAGCGACTCCTGCAGTTCACGCTTATTGCGCAGCGCGGCCTCACGTTGACCCGAGGCGCTTGCGTCAGCAGCGATCCGGTCATAGACCTCGATGGCCTCCTCAAGGCGCCCCTGCATGACCCGCATGCGCGCCTTCAAGAACTGCGCTTCCCAATTGCTCGGTCTGAGCTCGAGCAGCCGATTCAGATGCGGCTCGGCCTCGTCCGGCGACTCCAGCTCAAACAGGTACAATACCGCGAGCCCGTACAAAGCGCTACGATACTGCGGCCGCAGCTCAATCGCACGCTTGTAGTACCACTCGGAATCCTCATAGAGCTCACTGCGGCGGCCTGCCTCTCGTGTGGACTTCGCTTGTCGCGCGGCAGCGATCGCCGCGTAGTAAAACAGAACCGGGTTCTCGGTGTGAATCTCAATCGCTGCCTCCAGTTCCCTTAACGCGGGTCCGTACATCTCACGGTTGATGTACTCGATCGCGAGTATCTTGTGATATCGCCCAAGGTACTCGTGATCACGCATGCGCTGTTCAACGCTGGATTCGAGAGTGCGGACCGACTCACGCAGCTCCTCGAGCCGTTCGTCCGAAGGCTCCTGTCCCTCGTACATTTCTTCCTCGAGCTCCAGAAGCTGCTCCACACGCGGATCTTCGGAGCCACGGTCGCACGCCGACAGTAACGCGGCAAGACATGCCGCTAATATTATCGCCTGTCTCATAATAGTACTACCGCTCCTTGCGGCCCGGTGCTTCGCTTGAGCCGCTGCTTCATCCGCCCTCATGCGCGCGGGTGATAGTCCGCATGATACCGCCTCAGATCGTCGCGCCCAACGTGCGTATAGATCTGCGTGGTGCTAATGTCTGCATGCCCGAGCAGCTCTTGCACTGCGCGCAGATCAGCGCCCCCGTCGAGGAGATGGGTCGCGTACGAATGCCTTAAGGTGTGCACTTTGGCATCAATGCCGAGCTGATCGGCAATATCGCGAAACCGCTTCCACATTCCTTTGCGTGACAGTCCTTGCCCGCGATGGTTCAAGAAGAGCTTTTGGGTGCGGACGGTAGGCTTCGCGAGCTTCGGCCGGCCGTGCTCCAAATATCGTTCCAACCACGCGATCGCCTCGCCGCCAACCGGGACGAGACGCTCTTTTTCGCCTTTCCCGATCACGCGAATCAAACCCTCACGGAGGTACAGACGGTCGACAAGCAACTCAACTGCCTCCGAGATGCGCAACCCGCAGGAATAGATCACCTCAAACAACGCGCGGTCGCGCAACCCGGCAGGGCACCCGGTGTCAATAGCGTCGAGCAAGCGCTCAACGTCGGCCACTGCCAACACGCCAGGCACCCGATGCTCGGCTTTAGGTGTCTCTACCAGCAACGCCGGATTGGAGCCACGCTCCTGTTCTATAATCATGAAGTTGAAGAATGAACGCAGGGCCGAGAGAATCTTCGCGATCGTGCGTTGATCGACCGGGGTTTCGACGGCGGTCTGTCTATCTATAAGATACTGGATTATCTCGCCGCTGGAAAGCGTGCACAGATCGAACCCGCGCTTCGCGCAGTAGGTTCCGAGGTTGCGACACGCACGCATATACGTCTCCACTGTGCGCTGCGAGAGCTTGAGCTCGATCATGAGGTAGTCTTGGAACCGCTCCAGCAGCGATCCAAGCTGTGCCGACTCACGCACCGCCATTACCAGTCTGATAGTTGCGGTAGCGCAAAACCGCAGGAACACCCAATTCGTCCGTGCCTGCGTAATGCTCACGGGTCGTATCATCGCTGCTCGAGATCGCAGGCGTGGTCATCTGTACCCACTCGTCCAACGAGATGAACTGCTCTTGTCTACGCTTGTGCTGCTCAGGCTTGGGCTCTTCGGACCAGCGTGAGGAATCAAAGCCGGTCGCAATCACGGTTACTCGTACTTCGTCCTCCATCAGCTCATCAATCGCACTGCCGGCGATGATGAGCGCGTCTTCGTCGGCATTCGCGGTGATGATGTTGAGGACCTCTTCGTACTCGGTGAGTGCAAAATCCATCCCGCCTGAGACATTGACCAAGAGGCCCTTGGCGCCTTCAATGCGCGCATCCTCCAACAGGGGATTGTTGATCGCGTTGGTCGCTGCATCGACGGCCCGATTCTCGCCATTGCCGGCGCCGATGCCCATCAGCGCGTCGCCCCTACCGTTCATAATCGTCTTGACATCGGCAAAGTCGATATTGATCTCACCCGCCTTGGTAATCAGATCGGAGATCCCCTGTACCCCCTGCCGCAGCACATCGTCAGCAATCAAGAACGCTTCTTTGATTGGTGTACGCCGCTCAACAATTTTCAAGAGGTGCTGATTGGGAATCGTTATCAGGGTGTCGACCGCTTCACGCAGTTTGGCGATACCGTCTTCGGCCAACTGCCTCTTCTTGCGCCCTTCAAAATCAAAGGGTTTTGTCACCACCGCAACCGTGAGAATACTCATCTCGCGGGCCGCCTGGGCGATCACCGGAGCCGCACCGGTGCCGGTTCCACCGCCCATGCCGGCGGTAATGAACACCATGTCGGCGCCTCGGACCATATTCTGAATCTCTTCCTTGTCCTCGAGCGCCGCCTGTTCACCAACGTCGGGCACCCCACCGGCGCCGAGTCCACCGGTAAGCTTAGACCCCAGCGGAATACGCGCCTCAGCTCTGGAGCGCTGTAATGCCTGCAGATCGGTATTCACTGCGATGAACTCCACGTTCTCCACGCCCGCTTCGATCATACGATTCACTGCGTTGCTGCCACCACCGCCAATACCTATCACCTTGATCACTGTCGGAGTCCCGCAGGACTCCTGCAGGATTGCGTTCTCCTCGAACCTCTCAAACTTCATACTCCCCTCCCAAGAAGAAGCATCCGGTATTCTCCCCCGGCTGTCCCCACAACCGGCGCGCAATTACTCCTCCGTTATTCGAAAAAGTTGCGTATCCACCGCCTGAACCCGCCGATCACCCCGGAGCCGGCTTTCGCCGGCGCGCGCGCCCCGCTCTCCGGTGCCAGATAACTATCACCGTATACCACCAATCCTACCGCGGTCGAAAACTCAGCGCTTTGATACTGCTCGGTGAGACCGCCGTAATTGCCCGGGCGACCGACCCGCGCCGCGGTGCCGAAGATTTCTTGCGCCAGCTCCGCTGACCCGGGCAGCAAGGCCCCTCCACCGGTCAAAACGACACCACCGCCGAGCTGCCGCAGATAGCCCTTCTTCTCGATCTTCTCGCGCACCATGCTGAAAACCTCGGCCATCCGCGGCTGAATTATCGCACTGAGTTTCGTACGGTCTATTGAAAGCGGTGGACGGCCACCCACCCCGGGAATGATCACCGGCTCTCCCGGCTCCACCATCGGCTGATAGCAGCATCCGGCCTGTTTCTTGAGCTTTTCAGCTGCCTCGGTCGGCGTTTTTAACATAATAGAGATATCTGAAGTGACCTGTTGTCCACCGATTGGTACCACGCTCGTGAAATACGGCGCACCGTCACGGTAGACAAGGATATCGGTGGTCCCGCCTCCTAGGTCAACGAGAAGCACACCGAGCTCCTGCTCGTCGCGCGACAACACCGCCCGCGCTGATGCGAGCGAGTCGAGTACAAAGCTGGAGACCTTGAATCCGGCGCGATTAACACATTTGACGAGGTTCTGTGCAGAGGTCACCGACCCGGTGATGATGTGCACCTCGGCCTCAAGCCGTACACCAATCATGTCCAGCGGGTTCTTGATTCCACCCTGGTCGTCGACGATAAACTCCTGCGGAATGACGTGCAACACTTCGCGGTCCATCGGGATGACAACGGCCTTGGCCGCATCAATAACCCGATCAACGTCAACTTGGGTGATCTCGCGCCCCTTGCCGGTAACCGCAACCACTCCGCGGGAGTTCAGCCCCTCGATATGACCGCCGGCGATACCGGTAATCACCGTCTGCACTTCACGCCCCGCCATCTGCTCGGCAGCCTCGATTGCCGCATTTACCGACCGCAGGGTTGATTCGATGTTGATAACGACGCCGCGGCGCAATCCATCTGAAATTGCTTCTCCAACCCCTACAATCTCGAGCTCATCGTTCTCGTTGTATTCGCCGATCACCGCTGTGACCTTGGTAGTGCCTATGTCTAAGCCGACAATGCTATCGTCCACAGGCTCCTCACTCTTGCCCCGACCGCAGAACGGCCTGACCGCTACGAAAATCCAGCTCAACAACATCTACGCCGAGGCTCTCACTGTCTTTCATGAGATCCAAGATCATAATGGCGTACTTTAGCAAATCCTCACCGATGTGGTCACCCAGGCGTATCGGGATCCGATGCGCAACCGGGTAGGCGAGCACCTCGATACCGGAGCCGGCTGCGCCGGAGACCCGGAACTCCGAGAACTGGCCGAGCAGCTGCGGCGACGCGTCTCGCAGCTCCCCGAGGCTCTCAAGCAATGGATGCAGCCGTTCCGGCAGTCGTGTCCCGAGTTGATCGCCCTCGAACCGAAGACCGGAGATAACCGGAAGCTCCCAGTTTATGAGTGCAGCTGAGCGCGTGAACACAACGCCTTCGGTATCAATCACCAGTGGTCTTGTAAGACCGCCGCTCTCGGCAAAGGCAACGGCGACGGGACGCCTGGCTTCAACGGCGAGTGTTACCCGGTTTGGGAAGCTCTTTTCGGCGCTGACCGATCGCACCTGCGGCAGACTCGCTACGCGGCGCTCAATTTGTTCGGTATGCACATCGAAGTAGCTCAACCCGCCGGTGAGTCCGGCCGCCTGCAAGAGCTCATCCCGTGAGATGGACAGGTCACTTTGCACCACCACCTCGGTAATCGCAAAGCGGCCGGCGACCGCCAGATGCAGCAGCGTTTCGACCAACGCGATCGCCGCGATTGCACTGACGAGCAACAGTAGCAGCCTACCGACCACGCCACCGAAGCGTGTGCGGCACCGCTTGGCTCTTGTTGGACGGCCTCTGAGCGCCAACTCAGCCACGGCGGACCTCCGATAGCTCACGCGAGAGATTCAATAACAGGCCGCACATCAGCAAGGTGATAAAGATTGAGGAGCCGCCGGTGGAAAAGAACGGCAGCGGGATCCCGGTGGACGGCACTAGGCCCGACACTACCGCCATGTTGAGCATGCTCTGCATGAGAACCGCCCCGGTCAGACCGAAGGCCAGATACGAGCGAAAGGTATCCTGCAGGAGATACGCGATACGAAAGCCCCGATGCGCAAACACCCCGAACAGCCCGACCACTGCAAGGACACCCAGGAACCCGAGCTCTTCGGCCAAGACGGCGAACACGAAGTCGGAATGCGCTTCGGGCAGCCCACCGAACTTCTGCGTGCTGCCTCCGATACCGGCGCCCCAGAACCCACCCTGCGTGAGCGCGCTCTGAGAAGCTAACATCTGATATCCGGTACCGGCAGGGTCACGACTGGGCTCAACGAACGCCAAGAGACGTTGAACGCGGTGTTCGCGACTGAGCAGGAGGACAGCCGCGACCGGCACCGTCATAAGCACAAGACTGAAGAAGTACCGCAGCGGGACGCCGGCAACAAAAAACATCGCAAGCGACAGCATCATCACAAAAACCGCGGTTGAGAAATCGTTCTGATAGTAGATCAGCGCTGAGAAGACCGCAACTACAAGCACCGGCGGCAGCAGCGTATTCACCGGGTCATCCAAATGCTCTTGCTTGCGACTGAGAATATGTGCCAAGTACAGCACCAACGCGAATTTCACGAGCTCCGACGGTTGGAATGACAACCCGAAAACGAAGATCCAGCGCCGCGCGCCCAGAAACTGGACACCGACCCCGGGCATGAAGCTGATCAACATCGCGCCGAGCGCCACGAGCACCAGCAGCGGAACCTTGCGGCGCAGGTGCTCCGGCGCGACGCGCGAAAACACCACGGCAGCTCCAGCTCCGAGCAATACCCACAGAGACTGACGGCGCAAGAAATGAAACGGGTCGGCGAACAAGAGCTCGGCTCGAAAGTAAGACGAAGAGAACATAACCGCGATGCCGGTGCCGACGAGCAGTACCAACACCGCGAGGAGCACCGGATCGACCGAGGGCTTGCGTGAGCTCACCTGTTCTACAACGAACGCTTGGCTGCTCATCATTACCACTTTACCTCAGCTTCAACGTCGACAGACTAAGGATTGCAAACAGTCCGCCCAGAATCCAGAGCCGCAGCACCACCTTGCACTCGGGCCAGCCTTTCAATTCGAAGTGATGGTGCAGCGGCGCCATGAGAAAGACTCGCTTACCACGCAATCGATACGAGACCACTTGGATGATGACCGACATGACCTCAATTACGAACACGCCGCCGATGACGATCAGCAGCACTTCCTTCTTGAGCATGAGCGCCATCACCCCGAGCGCGCCGCCGAGAGCGAGACTGCCGGTGTCGCCCATCATCACCTCAGCCGGATGCGCGTTGTACCAGAGAAAGCCGATAGCGGCCCCCACAACCCCGAGGCCTAACACCGCAAGCTCACCGGCACCAACCACATACGGAATCTGCAGGTAACCGGCAAAATCGACCCGTCCGGTGACATACGCAAGGATCGTCAAGGTCAACCCGGACATAATCACCAATCCGGCCGCAAGCCCGTCGAGACCATCGGTAAGATTGACTGCGTTAGTGGTTGAGACCAGCAAGAGCACGGCGAATGGGATGTATAGCCACGAAAGGTCCAGTACTGCGTGTTTGAGAAACGGGAAGTAGAGCAGGGTTGTGTGGTGATCGCCGCCGTGGTACAAGGTAAGCGCTACCGCGAGTGAAACACCGATCTGTCCGGCAAGCTTGATTCGGCCGCGCAGCCCCGAGGTATCGTGACGGCGATGCTTCAACATGTCGTCGATCAAACCGATGGCGCCAAACGCCAGGATCGTGAGCAGTCCGACCCATGCGTATAAGTTGCGAACGTTCATCCAGAGCACGGCCGAAACCGTGATCGCGAGAATAATCATGAGTCCGCCCATAGTCGGCGTACCGGACTTCGCCAGATGCGTTTTGGGGCCGTCGTCACGGATCTCTTCGCCCATCCTCCGGCGGCGCAGCACCTCAATGATTCTTGGGCCGAACACAAAGCACACCAACAACGCGGTCACCGCCGCGTAGGCCGCTCGCAAGGTGATATAGCGGAACACGTTGAACGGTGTGAAGTACTGAACCAGCGGATACACCAGCTCCTTAAACAACGCGCGCCCCCAGTCCTTCGCTGACTCGCTCCAGCCGAACACTGCGGCTGCCCTTCAACAGTAGCAGGTCGCCTCCGCGCACGGTCGCGTGCACCCAACGCTCAAGCTCGACAAACTCGGCGGTTGCGCGCAGGCGGTCTGTTTGCGCCTCTGCGCCGAGGGTCTCCAATCGCTCCGTTAGCGCGTGCACGAACTCGTGGCCGAACAGTAACACCATCTCTGCGCTGCTTGCCAACGCTCGGTCCACCACGGCGCGGTGCTGCGCAGCGCTAAACTCACCGAGCTCTTTCATCGCTCCGAGCACCAAGAGTTTGCGCCCTTTCCAGCAGGCTTCATCAATCAACTGGATTGCGGCCTCCATCGAGTGCTGATTAGCATTATAGCAGTCCTGCAGCACCGTGATCTCTCCGTCATCAGCTCGACACGTCAGCAGCTCACCGCGACCAAACAGTGTCGCCGCAGTTTCGAGTCCGCGCACAACGCTGCTGCTCGCACAGCCGAGGCTGCAAGCCACCGAGATAGCGGCCAAGGCATTATGTAGATTATGCCGACCGGGAAGTTGCAGCCGTATCTGCCTTCCGCTCCAGTGCAGAACACCGCCTCGCAAACCTCCCGACCGGTAACCCTCGAACCCCGGCGTTGAGCGCTCGCCAAACGGCACAACCGCCCCATCCACACCGCCAGCTAGTTGCGCGAAAAACGGCTCGTCTTCGTACACAAAACCGCGCTCGCTGCCGGTGAAACGCGAGAAGATCGCCTTCTTCTCTGCTGCAATCGCCTCGAGACTACCGAGGAACCCGATATGGGCCGCCGCAATATTGGTAATAACCGCAACGTGCGGCCGCACGATCGCGGCGAGAACTTCAATCTCTCCAGGACGGTTCATCGCGCACTCAAATACTGCGTAGCGGTGCTGCGCGGTTACCGAGAACGCCGACAAGGGCACCCCGATCTCGGAGTTATAGTTGCCGGCGGTGCGAAACGTCGGGGCCTCGGCGTGCAGCACTCCGGCGATGAGCTCCTTGGTCGTTGTCTTGCCGTTACTGCCGGTGACCGCGACGCGCACGAGATCTGGAAACCGACTCAGGTGTGCGCTCGCCAGACGCTGCAGCGCCGGAAGTGGTTCGGCAACTAGAAGCAGCGTTGCAGGGTACGCTTGCAGTAGGCGCGCTACCCGCTCGGGTTCCCGCTCGGCAAGCGCGCGTTTGATGAGCACCCCCTCAGCTCCCCGACCAAGGGCATCCTCGAGAAACTCGTGCCCGTCACGGTGCTCGCCGGCAAGCGCGACAAATAGTGCACCGGGACCGCAATTACGGGAATCGATTTCGAAGCGGGAGATAGCACCACCGCCCCGGCCGCGCAATTCGCCCGAGCATTGCTGTGCTAGCTCTTCGATCCGATAGCTGCATTGCGCACGATCATCGGATGTATCGGCTAAAGTCATTGCCACTCCCGGAATCTAATTCGATGGTAATTATCCGTTCAGGCCCAACCGCTGTGAGCTCTAGGTCTTCAATTGCGATCCGGCGTAAGCGCGTCGGAGACCGCAGCATCGCGATCCCGGTGATCAACCGTTTATTCTCCTCGAAACGCTCATGTTGCTGTTGTTGCAGACGCGCGATTCCCCGTTCTTGGCGCTCAAAGCGAAACCCTTGATACACGTTGGCGAACAATAAGGCTGGTATCAAAGCTGCAAGCCCCAGCAGTATCGATATCTTCATTACAGGCAGCACCCTTTCCACTTCGGTGTCAGCATTTGCGCGCTACCCGCAGCCGAGCGGTCCGGGAAGCGGCGTTTCGCTCCATTTCGGCCTCTGAGGCGAAGACAGGTTTTCGAGTCGTCAGTTGTATCACCGGTTCTCCCCCACAATTACAAATCGGCATCTCCGGCGGACAGGTACAGGCCTTACTCTTTTCCCGAAATACCTGCTTCACGATTCGGTCTTCCAAGGAATGGAATGCGATCACACCGATTGCACCGCCGGGCGCCAGCCACTCAATAGCACGCGGGATCGCGCGTGCGATCCGCTCGAGCTCGCGGTTCACCGCTATCCGCAACGCCTGAAACGTTCGGGTAGCCGGATGAATACGGCCGCGCCGGTACGCAGCGGGAACCGAATGGTAAATGAGATCCGCGAGCTGTGCGCTCGTCTCCAGCGGAGCATCGGCGCGCTTGCGGGCGATTGCGGCAGCGATCCGCCGTGAGTAGCGCTCCTCACCGTACCGATATATCAGATCGGCAAGCTGGTGTTGAGGTAAGCAGTTGACCAGTTCGGCGGCACCCTGCTGCTCGTCCGGGTTTAGGCGCATATCCAGCGGTTCGTCTTCTCGAAAACTGAACCCACCACCGGATGCCTTGAAGTGAAACGAGGACACGCCGAGGTCGAACAGGACTCGAGTTGGCCGCCGCGGTCCAGGCTCGCTCTCAAAGTAGTCGTCGAACCAGGTATGCACTAACTCTACCCGGTCCTCGAACTGAGCCAAGCGCTCTCGCGCTCGGCCCAGAATCCGCGAATCCGCATCCAACCCTATAACTCGCAGATTCGGAAAGCGCTCCAGAAATGCATACGAATGCCCGCCTTCTCCTACCGTGGCGTCTATCAACAAATGCTCGGCTTCGTCCATCCCAAGGTAGTGTAGCACCTCCGCCGACAGAACCGATGCATGACTAATCTCCATAAGCGCCTCGGTTCAATTCTACCAGCATCGGTCAGAAGGATACGAGCCCTCCCAGTTCTTCCGCCGCTTCCTGGAAATCGTTTTCGTGTTCTGCGAGATACCGGTTGTACTCACCGACATCCCAGATCTCAAGGTATTTCTTGATACCGAGTATTATACAGTCTTTTCTTAGCCCTACCGCCTCCTTCAGTGCCTGGGGTATCGTGATCCTCCCCGCCTTGTCGATCTCAATCTCCTGAGCGGGAGCGATGATGCGCCGCTGCATGAGTCGAGCCTTCTTCGTAAACGGTGAGGCCGCAGCCATGAGACTGTCGGAGATCCCTTGCCACTCATCGGGAGGGAACGCCCACAGGCAGGTGTCGATCCCACGGGTGATCACCAACTGCGTTCCGGGAATAGCGGACCGTAAGCGTTGCGGCACCGACAGCCGGCCTTTCTCGTCCAACGCGTTGTGAAACTGCCCGGTTATCATCCCCTGAACCCCACCGTTTCCTAATTTTCCCCACCATTACCCACGTCTGCACCATTTTAGTGCAAAGTTCTCAGATGTCAACTCAGTGGACAGAATCGGGACAAGCGAATTACCACAATTTCCCAAACATCTACATCTTTGTATAGTAGTCGCTGGAAAACGAGATCATGCGGAGGGAAATACAATGAATGACACAACCCGCAACGGTCACGCGTCCGCTGCGGAGCTCTACAAGGAACGGCCCGCTTTCAGTTGTCCGGACTCATAGTTCGAGGCCGGACGACGGGCGAAGATGCGATAATCGAGATCGGGAAACACGTTATGCCGGCGCTCCACCGAGGTGAGCCATTCGGTACTCACTTCGCCGCGGCTGAGTGAATCGTAGACCGTGGTGAAGTTTTTCACGTGCTGTTTGATGCGGCGCACCGCGTACTCAACGTTGGTACCGGCACGCATGATAAAAGGCCAGTCGGAAGCTTGACTCAGCAGCACTTCGCGTGCCGCCTGATCGAGAAAGCGTTTCTTGAGCCCTGCCTCCCTCGGAAAGCGATCGACGAGATCAATCATCCGTTCAACAAGCTTGTGCAGATGACGATAGATCCAGTCGTTCGAGCTGTCGAGCCACACCTCGGAGTACCCTTTGTTCCCCCAGCTCGAGAACGCCGGCTGGGCAACCTGGAGGTCGGATTGCTGCTTGAGATACTCAGAGGCCGTGATCATCTCTATACCGGTGTCGGTTTCGTGCAGCTTGCGGATCACACTCTCGATCCATTGCGGACCCTCGAACCACCAGTGACCAAACAGCTCGGCGTCGAACGGGCTGGTGATAACCGGCGGCTCCGTCATGAACTTGCCGAGTTTCTTGAACTGCTTCTTCTGGTTATAGATGAAATTCTCGGCGTGCGCTGCAACCGTGCGCTCCGCTTCAACCGGATCGTACGGTCTCTTGTTCTGGTCGCTCTTGTCGGTGATCGCGTGGTACTTGAATCCGGTGTGCACTCGAATTCCGTCTTCATGGATGAAGTCCCCAATATACTCCAGCGGGAGATCAAAACCGATATCCCGATAGAAGTCCCGATAAGAGGGATCACCCGGATACCCCTCCTCGGAAGACCACACCGCGTTGGCGGAATCTACGTCCCGGCCGAAAACCGCGACGCCGTTGGGACAGCGAATCGGCTTGTAGACACCGTTCTCGGGCTTCGTGTCCCCGAAAACCAAGCCGTGACTGGCCGCAAAAAAGTACCGGATACCCTGCTCGTGGAGGTAATCTTCCAGGCCGGGAAAGTAGCCGCATTCCGGCAGCCAAAAACCCTTCGGCGGCTTGGCGAACACCCGGAGGTGTTGGTCGACCGCTACCTGAGTTTGCGCGCGGATCGCTTCGGGATAGTTTTGATAAAGCGGCAGATACGCGTGGGTCGCTGCGGTGGTAATCAACTCGACGCTGCCGCGCTTTGAGTGAAAGTCTAAGCCCTTCAGCACGTCGCACTCGTACTTGTCGACGAAGTCGCGGCGATTCTCATAAAACAACCGCTTGTACATACGTGCCACCGCCGCGAAGCGCTCGTCCTTACGAGTACGCTCGAGCTCACGGTCGGCAAGCTCGAGCATTGAGTCGAGGTGACGCACATAACGCTGCTGCAGCAAATCATCTCGCAGCATCGCCGACAACGTCGGAGAAATCGAGAAACTAAGCTTGAACGGTACATCGTCTGCCTCAAGGCGATCCATGACGCGCAGAAGCGGCAAGTACGTCTCCGAGATCGCTTCGAACAACCAATTCTCTTCAAGAAACGAATCATACTCGGGATGGCGCACGAACGGCAGATGCGCGTGCAGCACTAAGAGTAAGTATCCGTTCGGCATTACGGTCTCCTCGATACCCGGGCGCGAGCGGTGAATTGGAGTAACTCTGAGCTCATGCGGTTATTCGTCCTGCAATGAGATGATGCGTTGCGGCACGCGATTGAAGTAGGTCTCTACCGGCATACCTTCGAGGTTAGATAACGAAAGGATACGGTCGGCGGTGGCCCCGGAGTCGCCGTCAATCGGAGCCGCAAGATCCCCAGGAGGCACTTGTACGGTATTCGACACCGCCAGAGTCTGTACGCAATCCTGCGTGTGGACAACGATCGCTACGCAGTAGTAAGTGCCGGCGCTCGGCAGGTTAATGTACCAGCTGCGATCTTCAAACTTGATTGGGATCGTAAAGGTGTGGGTAGCCTCGCAAACGTCGGCAGCCATGCCCGGTAGTTCTTGTACCCGCAGCGCTATACCCTCGAACTCAACCTCAGTCTCGCCGTCGCCATCGAACGATTCTTCGGCGCACTTACACGCTTCGGCGAGTTTCGTCATATGAGCCTCGTTGATTTCCCAGTACACGTAGGCCCATGATGGATCACGCAGGAGCAGCACGATGCGGGTTTCGTTATACTGTTCGGGAAGTTCCCAGTCGTCGTTATCGAGCTCACGGATCTCGGCGCCGTCAAACACCGAGTCGATATAGAACTCGTATTTCTTTTCCTGGACTTTCACCGAGTGATCGTTCCCGGCTTCGCGTTCGAGCCGAAACTCATCGATTGCCTCAGCAACCATCTCGATGAGCTCGTCACGAGATATGTCCGGTGAGCTGTCGAGCTCATAGCGATCAGCTAATCGATACAGTTGCTGCATCGTCAGCTCTTGCAGCCGTTCTCGAATCATACGCAAGGGCATGGTAGGAAAAGCGCTGATAACTGTCAAGCCACGGGGTATTCGGCAACGCCGGCACGCTCGGCCATGAACAGCATGACGTCACCAAATCCAAACCGCTTAGCCGCCCTATCTACCGGCGCTTTTATCCACCCCGGCGCGCTTCCCCGGGCAAGACCGCCCCAAAACACCCGTGCGCAGATCCGGAACCCCGTTTCCGACAACAGGCGAGCCAACCCCCGGCGCGAGAACAGGTGCAGGTGGTCCGCTATCGCCGATCGCCAGCGTGATCCGAACAGGCGCGCCTGCAGCCCGGCAGCATCCGGGGTCACCACCACAATACGTCCCTCGGGGGCCGCGACACGGTGAACTTCGTGCAGAAAGCTGCGCGGATCGGGCAGGTGCTCGATCAGATGCGAAAAGTGGACTAACGAAAAGCTTCCACCGGCGAACCGGGCGTCCTCGAGCGTTCCCACGTGAATCCGTACACCACGATGCTCTATGCCATGCCGTGCTGCCGGTTCACAGATTTCTACGCCTTCAGCAGCAATACCGTGTTGCTTTTCGAAGTACTCAAGCAGTGTTCCAGTTGCACAGCCGATGTCCAGCACCCGCAACGGTTTTGGCAGCCTGTAGAGCCATCGGTCAAGAGCAACATCATGTAGCCCTTGCAGCATGAGATCAAGGAACGTGCTGTCGTTCTCCTGCTCGTAGTCAAAGTATTCGGCGTCATAGCGTTGCTGCACATCCTCGGAAAGCGGTTGTGGGTTCTGACAAAGGTGCCCACACGCCTTACAACGCATGAACTGAAACTCGCCGCAGTCCCAGTACCGGCGGAACACGTCTCCGCCGCACACCGGGCACGCTACGGTACGCCGGCGTTCATGCGGCTGGGGACGTTTCGAAAACGTCTTCATGGCAGCTCGTCACCCGCACCGTGCCCCTCGCCTAGTCTCCGCTCCCCGCGGGGCGCTTGGGCCGGCGCGGCGGCGGCGGCGAGCTCAAAGCGCTCAACCGTTACGTTTTCATGATGGTCCGCAACCGCGAGGGTATACCGCACGGGGTCTTCCGTGAGCTCCACCGAGCCTATCGCAAATACGAATGGCGCCACGACGAGTTCGGCGGCCATTCGACCGTTCAACCGTTGGGTTCCGTTCCGTACGTGTTCCCGATCGAAGACCACTTCGCTCAGCTGCTCACCATCTCGCTCGAGTACAAACCGGTACGGCGCAAGCCGCGGCATGCGGTCTCCTGCGCGTCCGGTGTCCCAAGCGGACACCGCGAGAGCATATTCCCCCGGAGCAAGCTCAAGCTCCGCGCTTGCCGGCCGGATCTCCCCGCCGACCACAAGCCCGATTTCCTCGATTGTCGGGCTTTGGGTGTCGAAATAACGCGGCAGCAGAATCGCCGGATTGACACGCCGGCGCAGCTGTTGATCGAAGATCTGCAGGTGGAGATAACCACCTTCGGTGTAGCCGCTGATCCCCGGCGGCCCAAGCGTGATAGCTCGCTCCAGCTCGTAATCCAAACCGGCAGCGATTTCAGGGTCGAGGTGCGTATACAGCGAACGAAAGCCGCGCGCGTGTTCAACGGCTACCATACTGCCGAGCGGCGCGGGAACGCCGCGCAAGCGATCGGATTCTACACCGCGGAACACAAGCTCACCGGCTTCAATCAGCGCTACCGTGCCCACTCCCTCGAGATCAACACCGGGCGTCGCGTACTGATCCTTATACATCCCGAAATTGCGGAGCACCTCAAAATCCTCGAACGGCCATTGCCAGCCCGTAAGGACCTGCGGAATTGCCCCGATCAAGAACACGCTCACTCCAACCCAGAGTGCGAACGGCGCTAACCGGCGACGATCTCGAGACAAATCAACACCTCCCCTACCGCAAGCAGATAACAGGTCCCGCGCTGCAATAGAAACGCTTCCGCGTCGCTTAAGCGCTCTCGAAGCACCGTCGCTCGATTGGGAGCCGTTATGGTCAGCTCGCTGTGCTCACGCAACCGGGAAACAAACGCGGTGGGCTGCTCCGCACCGCCGGCGGCGATTGAGATGACCTCTCCTTCCACTTCAAACTCCGCATGCTCGAAACGATCCATCGAGAGGTGAGTGAGTACTGCGCCATGCTCGTACAGCAGGCCTTCCCCGCGCGGATCGAACTGGACGACCGCAGGTTCGCGTCGCTGGGATTCAAGATTGCGAGCGTGAGCCCGAGTGATCTCTTGATCTTCATTGAGCCGAAACACCC
>PWQX01000295.1 GCA_003556605.1 Spirochaetaceae bacterium | reverse complement strand
GGATCGCCGTGTAATCGAGCTGCGTTATCGCGATGGTCGACCGGTACTCAGAATAGAGTACAGGGACGATGAGCGCCTACGTGAAGAGGTTATTCGGGACGGTGAGGTGGTTCGAGTACGAGAGTATGGGACCGAGTAGGCGACGAGCCGTTAGATGGGTTGCATTTATTGCCGGACGACATTTCCGTACTCGCCGGCGTGAAAAGGGGCACACCGCTTCGATTCTGTCGGTTACCGGGATCGCAGTCGGCGTCATGACGCTGGTGACGGTCCTCGCGGTGATGAACGGCTTTCAACTGACAGCGATACAGGACATCCTTGAGATAAACTCGTATCACCTGCGGCTCTACGATCTCGATGAGCAGCAGAGCGAATTGCTCGAAGGCGGTCGGCTGCCGACCGGGGTTAGTGCGGTGGTGCCGTTCAGCGATATCGAGACGATTGCACGCGGTCATTTCGAACGTCCTCGCGGCGTTCTACTTCGCGCCGTACCGCCGGATGTCCTCCAGCGCGACCGTGGTTTGCATGGGCGGATTGAGATGGTGCAGGGGGCGTTTGCGCTTGATCGTCCGGGGTCGGTCGTGATCGGAGTGGAGCTCGCGCGTGCGATGGGTGTGCGAGTCGGTGATACCGTTTGGTTCGCGAATCTCGGCGGCGACCGGTTAGATTGGCGCTCACCGCACGAGAGCGCCCTCACCGTCACGGGGATACTCCGCACCGGTACCCTTGAGTTTGACCGGTCTTGGGGCTACGTGTCGCTCGCAGAGGCGAGCAGGAGCTTTGACGTGCGGCAGCAGCCGGTTTGGGGCGTGAAACTGCACGACCGTTTCGCCGATCAGCGTGTTGGAGCTCGCTTGCGCGTGGAGCTCGGATTGGAACCGGAGCAACTCGAATCGTGGCGCAGCTATAACAGGGCGATCTTTTCGGCGCTGAGAGTGGAGAAGACCATGCTGATGGTGCTCGTTGGGCTGATCTTTCTGGTGGTTGGGGTGAATATCTTCCAGTCTCTGCGACGAAGCGTAATTGAGCGCACCGAGGAGATCGCGACCTTGAAGGCGCTGGGCGCCCCGCCGCAAAGCCTGCAGGCGGTGTTTATCGTTGAAGGGGTCATGATTGGGTTCGCGGGCGCCACGATTGGTACGGTACTCGGGCTGCTGGTTTCACAGAACATCAACACCGCGTTTGCGATTGCCGAGGTCGCGGTGTTAACCTTGCAGGATCTGATCGGTGCGTTGCTACGGCCGTTGGGGATCCTTATCAGCGGCGAGTTTTCGTTGTTTTCGCCGCAACACTTCTATATTGATCAAGTGCCGGCCGAGGTGTTGTTTCCCGAGACGCTGGGGGTGTTCATGTTCGCGCTCGCCTCGGCGGTAGTAGCGGCGCTAGCGGCTTCGCGGCGGGCGGCGCGAATTGCTCCGGCGGAGGTCTTACGTTATGAATGAGCGTGCGGTCATTCAACTGAGCGGCGTTGAAAAGTGGTTTCAAAGCGGTGTGGAACGCCTTCAGGTGCTCGCCGGGGTCGAGCTGACGGTCGAATCGGGCACCTCTACGGCAATTACCGGTGAGAGCGGCTGCGGTAAGACCACGCTCTTGAACATCATCGGTGGCCTGGAGTTCCCGAGTGCCGGATCAGCGGTTTCTGCAGGTTACCGGCTCGATGCATTGGCTGAAGACGAGCTCACTGAGTACCGGCAGCACGTGGTCGGGCTTGTGTTTCAGTTCCACTTCTTGTTGAAGGACTTCACAGCGCTTGAGAACGTCCTGCTTCCGGCGTACATGGCGGGGGTCGGGCGTGAAGCGGCCGAGGTGCGTGCCGGTGAGCTCCTGCGTGAGGTTGGACTCGGCGAGCGCCTTCAACATTTCCCGCATCAGCTGTCGGGGGGCGAGCGCCAGCGGGTAGCCGTTGCGCGGGCGTTAATCAACGACCCGAGCATCATGCTCGCCGACGAACCGACCGGCAACCTCGATGAGGACAACTCTGAGCTGGTGGCCGACACGCTGTTTGCGCTTGTCCGCAGCCGGAACACGACATTGGTGATGGTCACGCACAATCGTGAGCTCGCCGCGCGCGGGGACCGCTTACTGCGCTTGGAACACGGGGTGCTGAATAGGATATGAAACGTCGCGCTGTGTGGTGGATAGCCCTCCGGTACCTGTTTGGACGAGGCGGGCGCGAGACCGGCCGAATCGTCTCAGCGGTGGTGATTATCGGTCTGAGTCTAGTGCCGCTTGTGGTAGTGTTGCAGGTAGCCGACGGCATGATCGAGGGTATAGCACGCCGTTTCATTGAAACCGGGACCTACCACGTTCGGGCGACTGCCCGCAGGCCCCTGACGGAGCAGGAGCGTGAACAGGCGTTGGCGAAACTCGAGCAGTTGCCGGGCGTTCGCCATGTCACTCCAGAGGTGCAAGGGATGGGACTGGCGCACTCGCTGGGCGATCGCACCGGCGTAACACTCCGCGGGGTCCCGGCCGAGCTTTGGGAACAGGACGAAGGGTTTCGCGAATATATCGAGGTTCGTGAGGGCCGGTTCGACCTCAGCGAGCGTGACGGTGCTGTGCTCGGCACCGAGACCGCCGCTAGCCTCGGCGTGGCGCCCGGTGATGAATTGCGTATCCTTACGGTGCGGCCGAGCCCCCGCGGCGGTTTTCTTCCGCGGGTGACCCGTTTCACGGTTCGCGGGGTGATTTCGACCGGCTACCAAGAGTTGGATCGGTTGTGGGTGTTCATCCCGTACGAGCGCGGCCTGGAGATCCTGGACCGTGATGCAGCGACGGAGTACATCGGCATCAAGGTAGATGATCCGTTTGTGCTCGAGAACCCGTTGTTTCGCGGCAGCGGGGCCGCGTTGTTCAGCGCCGCCGCGCGTACTGCCGCGCACGTGCCGGCTGCGGCGGCGGACGAGCTTGGTCGCGATTGGCGGGTCGACACCTGGTATGAGGCCGAGCGTACGCGCTACATATCGTTCCAGACAACGAAGAATCTACTGACGTTCATCATGCTGCTGATTGTGTGCGTCGCCGCGGTAAACATTTCTTCAGCCTTGGTCTTGCTGGGTATCGAAAAGCAGCACGAGATCGCGATTCTCAAGAGCGTTGGAGCCTCTCCGCGCGACATTACCCAGATCTTTATTCTGGCGGGGTTCATTGCCGGGGTCCTCGGTACGCTGTTGGGATTGGCGGTTGGTATGCTCGTGGCGGTCAACATAAACGAAACTATGAGCGCGATCGAGTTTACGATCAATGCGTTTCAAACGGTGGTTGCGCTCGTGGCGGTCCCCTTTGGTGGGGTTGAGGTGCAACCGCTTGAGATTCTGAGTGCGGAGTTCTACCTTGAGCGCATCCCGATCCGACTGTCTTTCCCGGAGCTGTTTGTCGCCGGTGCAGCGGCCATCTTGATTGCAACCGGCGCCTCGGTCATTCCGGCGCGTAGGGCGGGCGCGACTCGGCCGCTGGATGTGATGCGGCGCTACTGACGTACGGGGGGGGTGCGGCTGCAGGGATCTGTCCAGTTCAGCCGGGCGGCGCTGGGCATAACACATGTATTAGCGCGCAGTGTTGCCCGCGGAAGCGGAGGTGGGCTTTTCAAAAGCGCCGATTCGTCCTATGAATAGAGCTATGACGTGTGTGGCGTGCGGGCAGAGAACCGCTCAGCTTAAGGTTGCTAAGACGGTCGGTCAGCTGCACGAAGAGCTGTGGTTGTGTGACGAGTGCGCCCGGCAGTTGGGTATAGAGCGCCCGCGCTCGGCGTATACGGCAACCGAGATCCTCTCCGGCCTGTTCGAGGGAGTTGACGATCGTGCGACGACAGAGCTGAGCTGCCCGAGCTGCGGCATAACGGCGCACGATCTGCGTTTGCACGGGCGCGTAGGATGCGAGCAATGCTATGCGGTGTTCGTTTCGTTGATGCGCGAGCTTATGGCCGAGCCTAACGATAGCCCGCATCACCGCGGCAGATACCCGCGTCATCTGCAGCCGATTAAGCGCATTTTGGTCGATCGGGCTGTTATCCGCCGGCGGCTCGATGAGGCTTTGGGCGACGAGGATTACGAAGAAGCCGCTCGCTTGCGCGATATCTTGCTCAGCTTCGATACCGACGACACCGGTACTCGCAACAATGGACCATAATGACTGACCGCTTCCGCTCACCCGGCTGCGGCTGGTTTTCGCAACGGGGCCCCTTGTATGACGTAGTGATTTCATCGCGTATGCGCTTCGCTCGAAATCTGATTGGAATTCGGTTTCCGGGGCGTATGGACGAGGCTGAGAGCCGCGCGGTGGAAGCGGCAATTACCGGGGCGCTGACCGCGAGGACCGCGCTTACCCCACTGCGACTGTCGGCGCTCGACGCTACCGAGCGGCGAATGCTGGTAGAGCGCAATCTCGTTACGCCGGAGCTGGCCGAAAGCGGGTCAGGGCTGGTGTTTTTCGGTGCGGACGAGTCTAGTATGGTGGCTGTCAACGACCGCGACCACCTGCGAATCAGTGCGCTGCGGCCGGGGCTGGATCTTGACGGCGTTTACGCAGAGTGTTCGTGTCTCGAGCGTGTACTCGACGGCGAGCTCCGGTTTGCCGCTACGCTTGACTGGGGCTACCTGACGGCCGATCTGTCGGACGTTGGGACGGGAATGCGCGTGTCGGGTTTGTTGCACTTGCCTGCGCTGGAGGCATCTGGAGCGCTCCAGCAGGTGGTACGTGAAGCGGGCGGGGAGCAAATTCGGTTGCAGGCATTCCCGCTTGCGAGCGGTGAATCACTTGGTGCAGTCTATCTTGTGTCAAATCGAGGCGGTATTAGCGGCGATGAGACTCAAACACGAGAAAAGGTTGAAGATTGTGTCGCTGCGTTGGTACATTATGAGCGGAGTGAACGAGAAAGTCTGATGCATACCCGCGCCGGTGAGGTGCGCGACGGTGTTGCCCAGGCGCTGGAGATCATCCACGAATCACAGCGCCTTTCGGACGCCGAGCTGTTTCAGGTTCTCTCTTGGCTGCGGCTTGGCTCTGCGGTTGGGCTTTACGACAAGGCCCGGTTGCAGCAGGTAACAGTCTTGTTCTTCGCCGGGCAGCGAGCACATGTTATGCGTTGGGCCGGATTGGACGATGATGGAGACGTTGAACTGGTAAACGAGCAGCGATTGCAGGTGGTGAAACACGTCTTAGGCAGTAATCGCTGACTCATGGAGGCTATTCATGTTTAAGGGACTTACCCAGCGCGCCCAAAAGGTGCTGACCATACTCGCGCAGGATGAAGCCAAGCGTTTTCATTCTGATCAGCTATTGCCGGAGCATATTATGCTCGCATTGCTCAAAGAGGGTG
Source organism: Spirochaetaceae bacterium (assembly GCA_003556605.1). Taxonomy (GTDB): domain Bacteria; phylum Spirochaetota; class Spirochaetia; order DSM-27196; family SLAA01; genus B1Sed10-166. Next base: position 2,755 of record PWQX01000295.1, on the reverse strand, counting down.
GTGGGCTCGGGTATAAGGCTCTTGAAAAACTCAGTATTGATCCGGCGAAGATGCAGAATGAGCTCGAGAACTCTATTCCGCGTAAGCGCGGGGGGTTCATACTCGGCGATGTTCCGCCGTCGCCGCGCGGACGAAAAGTACTCGAGGACTCTGCCGAGGAAGCTCGTAATCTCGGGCACGAGTATATCGGCACCGAGCATTTGTTGCTCGCGTGCGGACGTGAACCGGAAGGCGAGACGGCCAAGTTTCTCTCGAAGTACGAAGTTACTATAGATATGCTCCGCGATGTGATCGCGGAGCTCTCAGGCTCTCCGGGTTCGCAGGGACCCACGAGCTCCGGCGGTGCGTCCGGAGGCTCCGGCAGCGGTGGCGGATCGGCCGTCGGTCCGCGTATTCCGCAGCAGAAACGTAAGGGGTCGCAAACCCAGACCAAGAAAACAACCCCAACACTCGACGAGTTCGCCCGCGACCTTACACAGTATGCCCGGGAGAGCAAGTTAGACCCCGTGGTGGGCCGCGACCGCGAAATTCAGCGCGTCATTCAGATCCTCGCGCGTCGCACAAAGAACAATCCCGTTCTGATCGGCGAGCCGGGGGTTGGCAAGACCGCGATCGTCGAGGGGCTGGCGCAAACCATAGTCGACGGCGAGGCCCCGGAGGTGTTGATCGGAAGGCGCGTTATTACCCTGGATCTCGCATCCCTGATCGCCGGTACCAAGTATCGCGGCGAGTTCGAGGAGCGATTGAAGCGCGTCATGAAAGAGATCATCAGTGCCGAAAACGTTATTCTTTTTATCGACGAGTTGCATACAATCATCGGGGCCGGTGGCGCCGAGGGAGCCGTGGATGCCTCCAACATGCTCAAACCCGCCCTTTCGCGCGGAGAGATCCAGTGCATCGGAGCAACGACATTGAATGAGTACAAGAAATACGTCGAGAAAGATGCCGCGCTGGAACGGCGATTCCAAACGATCTATGTGGACGAGCCTACTGTGGAAGAGACGCTTGAGATTCTCAAGGGCATCAAGCAGCGCTACGAGGACCACCATCATGTTTCGTATACCCCCGGGGCGCTGGAGGTTGCCGCCACCTTGTCCAAGCGTTATGTGACTGAGCGGTTCCTGCCCGATAAGGCCATCGATCTCATTGACGAGGCCGGCGCGCGCAAGCGCATCAATAATAGCGTGCGTCCTACTGAGCTTGCGGACCTCGAGCGGGAGATCGAAAGACTAAACGCCGAGAAGATATCGTTGGTCAACTCGCAGAACTACGAGCGCGCCGCTGCAGTTCGGGATGAAGTTCATAAGCTGCGCGAGCGCATGGAAGAACTCAAGAACCAGTGGAAGGTGACACTCAAGACCGAGCAAAACGTGGTCGACGCCGAGGACATTCAGTACGTACTCTCGGATGTCACCGGCATTCCGTTGTCCCGCTTAGTGCAGAGCGAGAGCGACAAGCTGATCAGTATTGAAGACGAGCTGCACAAGCAGGTTATCGGCCAGGATGACGCTATCAAGGTGGTCTCCTCGGCGATACGCCGATCGCGGACCGGACTGAGCGCGCCGGAACGACCGCTGGGTTCGTTCATCTTTCTCGGGCCCACGGGTGTCGGAAAGTCTCTGCTCGCCAAGACGCTCGCAGAGTTCATGTTCGGCAGCGCCAATCATCTCGTGCGCATCGACATGTCGGACTTCATGGAGAAGCACAACGTATCGCGCTTGGTCGGAGCGCCACCGGGCTACGTTGGGTATGACGAAGGCGGCCTGCTCACCGAAAAGATTAGGCGGAAGCCGTACAGCGTGATTCTCTTGGATGAGATCGAGAAAGCGCACCCGGATGTATTCAATATTCTGCTGCAGGTGCTGGAAGAAGGCGAGTTGCAGGACAACCTGGGACACAAAGTCTCGTTCCGCAACACCATTCTCATCATGACCTCGAACGCGGGAGCACGTGAGATCTCACGTGAGGCGTCGGTTGGATTCCAAACCACCGAGGGCGTTATGGAGTACAACGAAATCAAGAGCTCGGCGATGGGCGAGCTCAAGCGCTTATTCCGTCCCGAGTTCCTAAATCGCGTTGACGAGACGGTGGTGTTCCATAGTCTCGAGCGTAATGAGGTGCGGAAGATCCTAGAGATACTGATCGGAGAGGTGCAGACGCGTCTGGCCGAGAAGGAGATCAAGCTCGAGTTCAAGAAGTCCGCGAAAGACTACATTATTGACCACGGGTTTGATGTGAAATTCGGTGCGCGTCCGCTACGCCGCACGATACAACGCGAGATCGAAGACCCGCTGTCGATGGAGATCCTTCGCGGACGGTTCCGGAATGGGAGCCACATCGTCGTAGGTCTGCGCAAAGGTAAGATCAGCTTTCGGGAGAAGGCTACGAAGAAGAAAGAAGCCCCCGAGGAAGTGCCGGTCGCAACCGGAACCTGAGCACTCCTGACCTCGATCGAGCGTATAGTAAGGAACACCGGCAAGGTCGCCGGCGAACGGTATGTGTGCCGGTGGTCTTTACCAGGTTTGGGGTTGTTCGTTATAACTACGCGCGAGCACCTATGGCAAAGAAAGCAGACCACACCGCAAGCGCTGCAGCAAAGAATGCCGATAAGAAGGGGACCGGGGGCCCCGCCACCACCGGCGTATCGCGGGCCGGCAGCGGAGCAAGCGCAAAGAAATCGGCCGGCGGCCGGCGTCGCTCCGCTACGTATGACGAAACTGCGGTTAAAACCCTAAGCAGCCTGGAGCACATCAGG
>PWQX01000140.1 GCA_003556605.1 Spirochaetaceae bacterium | reverse complement strand
GGCCCGAATACGCGCGCATACGACCGCTCGGGCGTCAGAAACGTGCTTGCCTGCCCGTACCAAGCCTCAACCCCGGCGTGCAGCACCGGTGTTTGATAGGCTTGTTGAATGTCGGCGAGACCGCCTCGGGCAGCAAAACTGTCGAGACAGTCGAAAATCAAGACCGGCGCGGATTCGCCCGGCGGGTGCCGCCGAGCGTAACTCCGAAGACTGATCTCTTGGTCAAGCGCCGTAATGCGCAGCTCACGGTTCTGCTCAAACAGCCGTTGCGCAGCAACGTGCACCTTGCTATTTCCAACGTCCGCTGGCCCGTACAGCACCTGCCGGTTAAGATCGGGTTCGTCGGTGATCCCCGGATCCCAAAGTTCGAGCTCCATCGGCCCCAGTCGGGATAATGCGGTGAGTACGTGCGAACCCAGTCCACCTGCCCCGGCAATTGCCACCCGGCTGCTGCACAACCGCAGCCATGCGCTATCAGAGAGCAAGGGTCTGTGCCGAGTATAGCGAGCTTGTTTCATGGCACCCGACATTATCATAGCCCGCCGCATTCGCCTACTGATGCAGCATGGGGACGGACCGCACCAACGCAGTACACCGATTCCGGCTATCAGCGCAGAATATTGAGCTGGAGTCCTTCGGGGAGCGGCGCCGTTGACACCACCCCAGCCCAGCTCTATTCTGACCTCATCGTGAGTGAACATGCACAATCTAACTCTGTCCGCAATAGTGTTAGCACGATTGCCACCTTCACACTGTACGGTTTCGTGATATTGCTTTTTGTCACGATTCGCGTTATGCCGGAGACCGCCGATCTCCGGCCGCTGCTTCTTTTTGCTGCGCGTTATACCTCACTGATAATCCGTACACTTGCGTTCCTCGCCCTCGCGGCGCTTTGGAACGCAGCGGGAGATACGTTCGTCAACACATTTCATTTGGAACGAACACTGAGCGCCACACCGATTCGGTCGCTGATCTCCGCGCTTGTGCTGGGTGCGTTCATGGGCCCTGGGCGCCTCTTACTTACAAACCCAAGCGCGGAAGACTCCCGAAGCTCAGATGCAACTGCGATGGGCTCCGAAGGCCCAGTAGCCTACGATAGAGAACGTACGCGGTTTTCGGCTCATCCTACCGCGGCTGTGGCGTTGCTTTTGAGCGCGACGGCTTTCCACCCCGCACAAATAGCCGCGCTGGTATGGTTTCTGCGGGATTCCACCGCAGCGGTAGTATCCATTATAGCACTCGCTGTGTTCACCGTACTGGGCACGGTTATTCTTCTTGAGCTTGTTGTGGCCGGCGGACTACTTTCCGGCCATAACTCAGTGAACGATACGGTCTCGGCCAAAAACAACAGAGCATCGCACTGTCAAGGTTCCGGCGCGCTAGAAACGCTGACCCGCTTTGCCAGGTCCGCGAGTATCGAGCTGTATGACACGTTACGAGTATTCATCCTTGCCGCACTCGTGGCTCTCGCGGCTCACATCGCGACACCGCTCGCGGTCTCCCAATGGTTGTACTCCTACCCGCACGTTGCGATGCTGTTGGCGGCGGTGCTGGCAGTATTACTGTCGCCCCCCGTAGGCGGGGCTGCCGCTATCGTGCTCCTGTTTCGAGGGCAGCTACCGCTTGTCGCACTGTTCACCTTTTTGTTGGTCGCGCTCACGATACGTGGAGGCAATCTCATGGCTATCCGGCGTTTTCTCGGCACGCGATTCGCGGTCATTGTTGCCCTACTCGTCACATTACTGATTGCTGTGCTATTGTTACCGGTAGTCGACCTACTGTCGGGGACGGAGCTCACAGGATGAACCGCAAACCCACCGATCCGACTCGGACTTGTGCGACGCCTCACCCTGCCGCGCTCGGTTGGTTCGCGATTCTGCTGGTGTACCTCTCCGGTATTCTGTATGCAATTGCCAGCGGCGCAGCCGAGCGCATCACAGCCGCCGCCGAGCTCCCAATCGTTCTGAGCGCCGCTCTCGCGCTTTTCTTGATCCTGGTTCTGCAGATAGTTGTGATCATCCGTCGTGGACCTTTTTCAGCGAACCAGGGTTTCCTGGTATTCCTTATTCCGCCGTTGTTCGCTGTCCTGGGATTTGACTACATGCCTTCGCGCGGTCATGGGGGGGGTATCGTGATGCGCGAGCAGGTTGAATCCCCCGAGCTCGGCCTCCGTAGCCCGAGGGACGGAGGGTGGGACGGAGGGTGGGACATGGGGCCGCCGGTGGCCGGCTCCGAAGGCGGATCCACCGGACTGAACGGCACCGGCTCCGAAGGCCGTGATACAGCCGATTCGAGGCTCGGCACATCCAACGAACTCGCCGGCGCTGATCGTATCGAGGAGCGTAGTCCGAGCGCTCCAGCCTCCCCCGAAGCCTGGTTCGGCAGCGCGGTAAAGGCTCCAATCCCCGAGACTGGGACCATAGAGCTTGATGCGCGAAGCTACTACGATCTGTACAACCAGATTTATGATGATATGCACGCACTTGAGGGGCGCACGATAATGGTAGACGGTTTCGTGCATTTTGACACGAGTTTCGCGGAGAACGAGTTGCTTGTGGGTCGAATGCTAATGTGGTGCTGCGCCGCCGATGCGGTGTTGCTGGGCTTCATGAGCCGCCTAAACGGCCAAGCGCTCCCGAGCGAAGACGCTTGGGTCACCGTCACCGGAAGTATCGAGCTGCGCGAGTTCACCAATCCCCACACCGGCGAGAAGTACGAGATCCCGTACGTACAGGTAGAGTCGATTTCACCCACTGAGCGCCCCCAATTTGAATATGTGTTCCCGTTTTAGTTCCTAATCGCCTTTATTCGGGTTCCGGGATATCGTTCGCCTCTACAGTGCTCGACTAGTATTTTGAAATCATGATCATTGAACGCAACAATCTGGATAGATCAATGTCTCCGTATCTGTATCAACACCGTGACAATCTGATCTGGTGGCAGGAGTGGAGCTCCGCGGTGCTCGACCACGCCCGAGCTAATGATAGAATCCTTTTCGTCTCAGTGGGATACGCTACCTGTCACTGGTGCCATGTAATGGCCGCCGAGGCATTCTCAGACCCGGAAATCGCTACTTACCTGAACAAATGGTTCGTGTGTGTCAAGGTGGATCGGGAGCAACGTCCCGACATCGATCACGTGATGATGCAGTTTCTGGTAGCCACTATGGGTCAAGGAGGATGGCCGCTAAATGCGTTTCTCTCACCGAATCTTGAGCCGTTTTTCGCGATGACTTATGCGCCCCCCCACGCGCGCCCGGGAATGCCTGGATTCCTCGAAATTCTGCAGAAAGTCCGCCGGTTCTACGGCGAGAACCGCGGTAGCTTGAAACCGTTCGTGTTTCGCGAAACACGGCAGCGCCCAGCCGAGTTCTCCGATCCCGGCCAACTTGGCGCCCTCATCAAACAGATTGACGAGCGGTTTGACCGTACCAGCGGTGGGTTTCGCGGAGCGCCGAAGTTTCCACCGCACTCGAGTCTGTTATTCTTGCTGTATCAGCCAGAGCCCCTACCCAAGTCGGTACAGCTGGGTATTGAACAGACCATCGACGCGATGATTGCCGGTGGCCTGCATGATCATTTACAGGGTGGGTTTTATCGTTACTGCGTAGATGTGAGCTGGACCATCCCACATTTCGAGAAGATGCTCTACGATCAGGCGATGATGCTGTGGAACTTGAGCCTTGCTTACCGGCGAATCGGAAAAGAGCGCTACCGCGAAGCCGCTGAGGCCACCGTGCGTTGCCTCGAAGACACATTTCGCGCCGGTGATCTGTTCGTGTCGGCTCATGACGCCGACACCGATCACGAAGAAGGTTCGACCTATGTCTGGGATTATTCCGAACTCACTAATGCGCTCAGTATCGAAGAGTTCAAGCTGCTGAGTCGGCGCTACGAACTGACAAAGAGCGGGAACTTCGAGGGAAAGATCCATCTGAACCGCCGTAACGAACGCCCGTACGAGGGTGAGCAGTCAACGAGCACAGAAGACCTAGACAGGACCGCTGAGACCAAGCTCACCGAGCGTGAGCGCAGGACGATAGCAGAAGCTGAGCGTAAGCTTTTGACGATCCGCCACAAACGCGCACAGCCTGAGGTCGACCGGAAGCATGTCACCAGTTGGAACTGCCTCACCGCAATTGCGCTACTGCACGCCGAGCGCTACGGTCTTATCCGCGACGGCGTTGCCCGGGCCCGCGCCGTGCTCGATGCAATCCTTGTCCACCACTGGACTGATGGTACTCTAGCGCACAGCTCAATTGACGGACGGCTACAGCGCCAGGAGTTTCTCGAAGACTACGCCGCGCTCGCCTTACTCGCGAGCTTCCTTGATGAAGAACGTCAGTTAAACGAGGTAAAGAAGTTAAAAGATTTAAAGGTGTTAGCAGTGGTAAAAGGGAAAACAACGGGAAACACCCTTAGACCCGGAACTCAATCCGGGGACGGAGGTCACACGTCAGTAGGTCACACGTTAGAGCGCGCTGTGGAACATTTAGGGCGCTTCGAGCGCGACGGTGGCTGGATTGACGCTGATAACGCAGATTTCATGGCTGTGCCGGCTGACACGTTCGATCACCCCACGCCAACCGGGCGCAGCCTCGCGCTCTGGGCCAAGACGCGGGCGGCGCTGCTCCAGCATCGTGTCCCACCGCTACCGCAGCTATACGGGGCCGCAATGCAGGAGGATGCTTATAATTGCGCGGCGATGCTCACTCACGGAGAGTTCCATCAGCTCGAGGGGCCGGAGCTAGTCCCATGGTCGCAAGTGCCCACTAACACCGTGCAGTTGCGCTCATACCGACGCCAGTATTGCTATCGCGGCGCCTGCAAGGCCGGGCGGCCGGAATTTGCATCATAAGGCAAATTGTAATTCCGTTGATTTTCTCGATTGCAATCGATAAACTATTGGAGAAGTGACTCTTAGCACACCAACCAAAGGGCCTGGATGCGAGCACGCAGGAACCACGCGAAAAAGCTTAAGCTAACCAATGATGGAACTCTGAGCATCTTCTTCTTAGGAAGCGGTGCAGCCTTCTCGAAGCAGCTGAACCAAACGAATGTGTTGGTCATTAAAGGAAACGATCACGTCATGATCGACTGCGGCTGCCGAGCTCCGATAGCCTTGGACCGGCTCGGTGTGTCGCTGACCGATATTCGTACGTTCTTGATAACCCATTCGCACTCCGACCACATCGGTGGACTTGAGGAAGCGATGATGCTTGGGCGCTATGTAAGCAAACGCAAGCCTCGGATCATCATTACCGCCGAATATCAAGAAATTCTCTGGGACCAGTCGTTGCGGGGCGGCGCTGAGTTCAATGAGGCCTATGACGGTAAGGGCTTGACCTTTAACGATCTCTGGGAGGTGTTGCGGCCGCAACCACTTGCCGAATACGCTCGCGACACACGCGAGATCGAGATTGGCAGCATCAACCTCAAACTAGTACGCACCAATCACATCCCGCAGCAGTCTGAATCTTGGGAGCAAAGCAGTTACTGCGTCGGGGTGATAATAGACGATCGAATCTTTTTCAGCGGTGATACCCAGTTTGACCCAGAGTTATTGGAGACTTACGACCGCAAGTTTCGATTCGAGGCGATCTTCCACGATGCGCAGTTCTGGACCGGCGGAATCCACGCTTCGCTCAAAGAGCTCGGCACCCTGCCCAGAAGCCTCAAACGGCGCATGCTGTTGATGCATTACGCCGATTCGTGGCGCGAGCATTCCGACGAGGTTCGAAGCAAAGGCATCAAGGGGTTCGCGAGAGAAGGTTATTTCTACGACTTCGCGTAGCGCGGGTCAAACGCAAACTCGGTTCATCTGGTGTACACCGCGGAAGGCCGCGCATACCCAGACGCAACAGCCTCAAAGTTACACCACAAGAGACCCTTACAGACTGGTCCGAAGCTTGTGGTCAGTATGGGACTAACCGCATGGTGTGCCGAGAGTTAGCCGGCGCACCCTCAAGTCACCGAACTCACAGGCAAGCCAAAGATCGCGCCGACGGCTATTTGCATCACCCGCGTAGCACAAGCTTCGGTCCAGTCTTAGACGCTTACCGTACAACGGCACAGCCGTGTAATATTAACCTCCGAGGTGTCAAAGTTACACCGTAAGCGTCCGCCGAGATGCCGCCGCACGGCGGAAGCGGCCTCACATTCAGCTCCGGCCGTGTCATAGTGAGCCACAGAAGACGCCGAACTTAACTGCAGCACAGCTCGAAAGCGCAACCGCAGCCGCGCCGTCAGACTACGCAGCGGCAGCGGTTAATTGGACGGTTTAAGTACCTGGAGCATCGGCTCGGTGCGCTCGAACCGCAGCGGGAACTGCTCGGGACGCAACCAACGCCCTTCCCCGTCGACTTGCAGCGGGATACAACGGTCGTAGCGAATCTCGATTTCGTCTGCACTCGCCATCTCGACGTTGGACTGGTATATGTGTTCGCCGCGATACAAGAGTTTCTTGAGCGCAAGCTTACGCGGCAGCGACACGGTACGAATCGCGCACACATTGTCGTCGCTCGGAAGGATCCGTTTGTGGCCACCGTAGTAGCGATGGCCTGAGGCCCCGATCGCGAACAAGATGAAGTGTCCGGCGAGCCTTATCGGCTCGCCGCCCGAGCGCAGACGTAACGTCGCGCTCATGTTACCGACCTTGTAAATGGGTTCGTAGAATATCGTCGCAAGATCCGCGACCGCCTTGTACGTGTCTCCGGGTAGGCGCTTGCGCAAGCGATTACTGGTGTGGGTGACAAACGCGTCGATTCCAACCGAAGTGATGTTGAGCGAGTAGCTACTCGGCTCGTTCCACGGCGTGACCTTAACCGCAGCCGCCTGCGTTACTTTGCCAAGACGAGGCAAAACAGCACATGCCGAAGCCATCGACTCGGCATCAGCCCCATCGTTCCCGCTACCCATGGGCAGCCGAAACACGGCGAGGTTCTTGAGCGGTCTACCGGCCAGCTCCAAGAGCGGGCCGATACACTCGCTGTGAGTACCGTCACCACCGGCGGTAATCAACACCGCACGCCGCCGGTCACGCTCCACTTGCTCAACGACGGCTTTTCCGAGCTCAGTTGCGTGCCCCGGATACCAGCTCTGCAGCAGGACCCACTCGGGTTGCGGCGCGGGGTCACACGCTGCAAAACGCTCGACCGCGTGTGTCAGGCCTGCAAGGTGCGCGGAAAAACGCTTCCGGCGCGAAAAACCGCCGGCGACGGGGTTGACGATGATATACAGCCGCGGCCTATGTTTACGGAAGTAAGGGGACTCAGCGATCAAACGAATAACAAGATCGGCCCATGTCTGAATCCTCGGGGGCAACTGTCGCCCTGCGGCCACCACGTCGAGATCGGAAGCCAGGCTTGGTCGTCTACGAACGCTCACAGACCGCTCACAACGCTACGCTCATACGGCTTGGCCGAATGCGGTACTAGACATCACCGAACATATCATCGAAGCGGGCACCGAAGAAGTTGATCTCGCTTATTGCGTTGCTGACATGCGCCGGAAGCTCCGCTAACTTGATCTCGTGGCCAGGACAGCCGAGGCAACCGCAGACATGGATCTCGTCCCGCTTGTTCGGCAAGCGCAAGAGAATGCTGTCGGAGCAGCCGCAATCATCCAACACGCAAGCACGCTTTTCCATCAGACTGGCACCACAGACCGGGCATGAAGCCTCAACGACCGGCTTACCCTCAAGATCCGACGGCAGAAAACTGAACAGCTTCGCGTGACTACCCCAGAATGCGTCAACGAAAATTGAGCCTTCGTCGTCCCGAATTTTGGCGCGCAACCTAATCGAGGGCTCACCATGAATGCGAACCGAGTCCACCGTTAGGCTGTCACCGGCCGGGCACCGCACGTCTTCGATTACGAGGAACTCTTGCCCAATTCGATTGACGATCTTGATTCCCGCCGGCAGCTTTCGGAGAAGCTCGACCGGGATTTCACGATGCGTGAGTTTCATTGGTCGATCACTGGCGCGGTGCCGCGTGAAGCGGTCCGTTTCCAGCGCCTCCTTTCAAACCGTGCGTGCGGATTTCTCGCACACGGCTTACCGGTGGTTTTCTTGGCGTGGCATTC
>PWQX01000276.1 GCA_003556605.1 Spirochaetaceae bacterium | reverse complement strand
TCGCGTTCACAAAGGCCCCGCTGATAGGCCTGAAACTCCTTGTTGCCGGTGATTAAGCGGTAGTCCATGGGCGCCATGGTATGGTGTACATCGGATAATCGCAAGGGCGGGGTTCCGCCCGTGAGCAAGATACCCGGCACCGGATAATCCGGCGGCAGCGTCCGCGAGCGATGATGCGCCCATATCACAGAAGCCGGCGATCCTATGGTCAAATCAACTAGGGGAAGCCACTTCTATCTTTGCTAAAACGCGGAGTACAACACCATATGCTACTGAATCCCGAATCGTAAATCATGCGCCGTGTAGCGGCATGAATCCGGTTCCGGCACACTACGTGCATAGCCGGTTGTGATCGGGCGACGACGGCTCGCGTAGCGAGGTCTGCAGTTGCCGGCTGCCGGCGCGGTCCGCGACTACCGATGCCTTGGCAAAGCCCTTGAAACACCACTCGTTGCGTCGTACACTCTGGCAGCACTCTGACGCCTTCCTGCGTTTCGTCTACAATAAGAGTAGTGCATAGGAGAGGAGGACAATGACATCGAAAGAACGCGTCCAGGCAGCGTTTGCCTTCACACAACCGGACTTCACGCCGCTGGACTATTACGCGACACCGGAGATTGAGACCAAATTACGTAACCATTTTGGTGTGCAAACCAGTAATGGGGTTCGGGATGCACTCGGTACCGATATCCGATTTGTGAGTCCGGTTTACGTGGGTCCGGAATTGCCCTTTGACAAAGACGGTTCGCAAATGAACATCTGGGGCATCATCAGGAAACCGATGCCTAACGAATACGGTGACTATATGGAGCCCGTCAACTTCCCGTACGCCGGCTGGACGACAGTGGAGGAAGCCCGGAGATTTCCGTGGCCCGAGCCGGACTTGTTCAACTACGACTCAATCGCCGAAGAATGTGAACACTACCCCGACAAAGCCATCCTTACCGGCGATTTCCATGTCCAGGACTTCATTAACGGAGTCGCTTTTGGTCGGGGTGTCGAGCAAGTACTGGTGGACATTGCCCTGGAAGACCCGGTTTACCTCTATATTGTGGATAAGCGGCATCGGTTCTATATGGAATACGTTGAGCGAATCCTCCGTGCTGCTAACGGTATGATCGATGCAGTGCTCTGCGGTGACGACTTTGGCTCTCAGCGTGGTCTACTCATTTCCCCCGAGTCTTTTGACTCGATCTTTGCACCGCTGAAGAAAGAGTTTTTCGATATGGTGCACACTTACGGCGCCAAGGTGACGCATCACTGTTGCGGCTCTAGTAGAGCCCTGATACCTCGATTCGTGGAACTGGGTATGGATGCGGTGCAGACGATTCAACCTCAGGCAGCGGGGATGAACCCGTATGAGCTGAAGAAGGAATTTCACGGGCAGCTGGTGCTGCATGGCGGTGTGGACGTACAGGGGTGGCTCCAGGCGACAGAGCCCAAAGAGATACAGGCCGAAATCCGGAGTCTAATGGACGTGGTTGGTAAGGACGGTGGCTACATTATGTCTCCATCTCATCATATTCAGCCGGATACGCCGTTGGAGAACGTGCTTGCTTTCTATGAGGCCGCTACGGCAAATAGACCTGTGTAGGCGCGTGTTCCGTTACTTCCGATCTACTGTCACAATTCCATTCAGCGAAAGACTTTCCGCGTAATGACAGGCGACCCAATGCCCCGGACTGATCTCGTTCCACGAAGGCACGTCTGTCTTGCAGTTGTCTCTGGCGTGGCTGCACCGGGTATGGAACCTGCATCCCGAAGGCGGGTCGGAAGGATTCGGAAGCTCTCCGGGCAGAACGATCCTGACTTTGCGGGTGTGGGGATCTGTGAGAGGAACTGCTGAAAGCAGCGCTTCGGTATATGGGTGTCTGGGACTCTTGTAGAGTTCCTCCGCCACCGCCATTTCCACGAAGCTTCCAAGATACATTACCGCAATACGGTCGCTTATATGCTCAACAACCGAGAGATCATGGGCGATGAAGAGATAGGTCAACCCCAGCTCTTTTTGCAGGTCCTCAAGAAGGTTTACTACCTGCGCCTGGACGGAGACGTCAAGTGCACTTACCGGTTCGTCGCAGACAACCAGTTTCGGGTTAAGCGCCAACGCCCGGGCAATACCGATCCGCTGCCTCTGACCCCCGGAAAAAGCGTTCGGATAGCGGTTCATGTGCTTTACGTTCAAGCCGACCAATTCCAGCAACGCGCCGATTCTGGATTCGAGCTCCTTACCGCGCGCAACGCCATGGATCAGCAGCGGTTCTCCAACTATTTCCATAACGGTTTTTCTCGGGTTCAAGGAAGAAAACGGATCCTGAAATATAATCTGCATATTTCGGCGCAGTTGTTTCAGTTCCTTTCCCTTCAGCGAGAACGTGTTGACCATCTCCGTATCGCGGCGGAAGAGGACTTCTCCGTCGGTGGCCGTATACGCGCGCAGAATAATCCTACCCAGGGTGGTTTTCCCGCATCCCGACTCGCCGACAATCCCGAGGGTCTCTCCTTTTCTGACGGAAAAACTCACCTCATTGACAGCTTGCACGCGACCCACCACCTTTCGGATGAACCCCCGGTAAATCGGAAAGTGTTTGGTGAGGTTTCGAACTTCCAGGATCGTCTCGGCGTTTGCGGTTTCGTTCATTAGGTTGTACTCGCCACTCCGGTATAAAGCATACAACGCACATAGTGGTTCGGTTCGATTTCCGCCATGTCGTCATTTTCGGTTCCGTCACATTCACCGTGTTTATGAACGGGGCACCGCAGTCGGAAAGCGCACCCTTCGATTAGCGAAAACGGATCGGGAACGCTACCCGGAATCGGGGCCAGTCGTTTCTTTATCTGGCTGCCCATCACAGGAACCGACTTCAGCAGCCCTACCGTGTAGGGGTGTAACGGGTTCTCGAAGATACGCTTCGCGGGACCGCTTTCCACGATGCGCCCGAGATACATGACCGCAATTTCATCCGCCATCTCCGCGATAATCCCCAGATTGTGGGTTATCATAAGTATCGCCATATGAAACTCTTGCTGCAGGTTCTTCAAGAGATCGATGATTTGAGCCTGAATAGTTACATCCAGCGCGGTGGTTGGTTCATCCGCAATCAGCAGCGACGGATTGCATGAGAGGGCCATGGCTATCATTATTCTCTGACGCTGGCCTCCGGACAAACGGTGCGGATACTCGTCTATTATGCTCTCCGCCATTCCAAGTCCAACCGACTTGATCATTTTGATGGTGTCCTGGCGCGCTTCTGCCGCTGTTAACTGCTTGTGGAGCAGAATCACCTCCATTATCTGATCGCCTACAGTATGCAGTGGGGAGAGACTTGTCATCGGTTCCTGGAATATCATGGTTATCTCGTTGCCACGAATCGAACGGATCAGTTCTCCCTCCGGATCAACGGAGGCCATGTCCACGACGTCCTGACCGTCTCGACGCTGGAAGAGAATCTTGCCCTGCTTTATTTCGCACGTCTTCTGTGGCAGCAGCCTCAAAATCGAATGCGCGGTAACGCTCTTTCCGCAGCCCGATTCGCCGACAAGCCCCATGGTCTTGCCACGATTAAGAGTCAGGGAGACCCCGTCCACTGCCCTTACGAGCCCGTCAAGCGTGTGAAAATAGGTCTTCAGGTTGCTTATCTTCAGAAGGAAATTGTCTTGTCCATCCATAGGCTCTACACCGTATACGGATCAGCGGCATCCCGCAGTCCGTCCCCCAAAAAGTTAAAGGCAAGGATTGAGAGTGCCACGAAGATCCCCGGCGTCATGAGCCATGGATAGAGAAGCAGCACCTGGATATTCTGGGCCTGCTGAAGAAGCACTCCCCAGCTGGTCAGCGGAGGCCTTAACCCAAGACCAAGGAAACTCAGGGCGGATTCGGCCAGAATCATGGCCGGCATGGCAAGCGTAGAGATAACGATAATATGGCTGAACGTGGCTGGAATCAGATGCTTGACAATGATCCAGCCGTGACCTGCACCGGCCAGCCTGGCCGCCATGACGAAGTCTTCCTCCCTCAGCGCGAGCACCTTTCCCCGCAACTGCCTGGCGAGCCATGTCCAGCCGATTAGCGAAAGAATGACCGTTATCGCAAAATAGGTCCATAGCGGAGGCCAATGCCGCGGGAGCGCCGCGGACAAGGCCATCCAGAGCGGAATGGGCGGAAAGGATCTGACGATCTCAATCAACCGCTGAACGATATTGTCAACCCATCCTCCGAAATAGCCGGACGCCACTCCGGTCAGCGCACCGATCACCAGGCTCAAGATCACCCCAACCAGACCGATAGTCAGCGATATCTGGCTGCCGATGATGATTCGCGAGAACATGTCTCTTCCCTGGCCGTCGGTCCCCAGAATGCTTACGATTCCCTCTTCCACGCCGAATAGACGACGGTTGGCAGGCAGCAGACCGAAGAGCTTGTACGGTTCGCCTTTGACAAAGAACCGCATCGGAATAGGCTGTTCCTTGTCAGGTACGTAAACCCGCATCAGGGTCTGTGGGTCCCTGCTCCGCTCCAGCGCGTAGACGTGCGGCTGGAACCTGCCGTTGAGGAAGAAGTGAATTCGCTGCGGAGACATGAAAGAGTACTCCGTCATCCGCTGCTGCAGCGTGTACGGAGCCAGGAAATCTGCAAATAGCGCGGTCAGATAGAACAGAAGAACAACTACCCCGCCGATTACCGCCACCCGGTTACGAATGAACTTTTTCCACATCATTCTCCATTGAGACGTGGCGAACGCGATTTCTTCCGAGCTCATCATCCGGTGCGCGATCGACTGATCCAGAAGATTCTGCCGGTCGTACAACTCTCTTATACGTCTGGGCTGCATCGTGTAGTCGATCATTCGTACCGTATCCTCGGGTCGGCCCATGCCAGGGCGATATCCGCCAGTAGGTTTCCAACCAAGAGCATCAGCGTCACAAAAAGGAGAATAGCGCCGGCGAGATACATATCCTGTGAAATCAGCGAACGCAGAAAAATCGGTCCAACGGTGGGAATCGAAAGAACCAGACCGACGATGATGGAACTCGAAATCATCTTTGGAATCTGCATTCCCAGAACACTGATCAGCGGGTTTATTGCCATCCTGACCGCATATTTCTGCACGACGATCTTCTCTTTCAAACCTTTTGAACGTGCGGTCGTAACGTACTGCTGATTCAATACGTCAAGCAGATTACCCCTCATGATACGTATCAGTTCAGCGGTACCGACGATCCCCATAATGATAACCGGCGGCCAGAGATGATTCAGGAGGTCGAAAAACTTCGCAATACTCCATGGAGCATCGACAAACTGTGGCGAATAGAGCCCGCTTGCCGAGATGCCCAGGACCATGGTAGCGAAAACCAGCCACATGAGCGCAAGCATGAAGTCCGGAATCGACAATCCCAGAAAACCCAGGAAGGAAAAAACGTTATCACCTAACGAGTATTTATGTCGCGCCGAATAGATTCCGATGGGGATCGAGACTATCCACATAAAAACCAGCGCCAACCCGGAAAGCACAAGCGTCCATCCCAAACGTCCGGCGATTATATCCCATACCGGAGCATTCCACTCTAACGAGTACCCGAAATCCCCGCGCGGGAATCCGCTGACCCATCTCCAGTACTGCACGATCAAGGGCCGGTCCAGGCCGTAGCGGATGCGCATACTCTCGGCCGCAGCGGCATCCATCCCTCCTCCCGAGGCCGCGATCTCCGCCTGGACGGTTGTCACGAAGTCACCGGGAGGAAGCTGAATGACGACAAACGTGATAATCGAAATGATGATCAGCGTTGGTATCATTCCTAGAATACGTTTGACGATGTACGCGATCATGAGCTTTCCTTGCCGAGAGCGGGACCCGTTATGGGTCCCACTCCTGCATTGTATTACTTTACTTGTTCGGCCTCTGGTTGTCTATTCGAAATACCAATGGCTGGGGTCCAAAGCCCCGGGCGCCATATAGATCCAGTCTGTGGTGTACGTTTCCGGTATGTTTCTCATTCTCCGGTTCACTACGACCACGTTGGGCGTCAATCCTACGGTGCCGACTACGAACACGTTTTCCGCATTCATTCTGACCAGTCTTCTCGCTATTTCGTTCTGCTCGACCGGATCGACGGTTATCTTGTACTGGTCATAGAGCCTCATCATCTCTTTCATCAGCTCGGGCGGTTCCTCACCGAGTCTTCCGTCGGTTTTGTACCACGTGCCGAAGGCAGGGGCCATCCAGGACCTCTCATCAAACGGAAACACCCAGATTGGATCAACCATCGGGTCGATCGCCCGGCTTTCGGTCCAGGTCGCAACCTCGATCTCATTGCTGGTAGCCCGCGTCCAATAGATATCACGTGACATCGTCCTCATGTCGGTTCTGATTCCAACGTCATTCCACGCGGCAACCACGAGTTCCATCTCGTCCAGCGTTGCCCTATCCCAGTCCATCCCCTCCATGGTGATAGAGAGTCTGCTGCCGTCGGGTCTCGTTCTGAAACCGTCGCGACCTCTCTCCAGGCCGATCTCATCAAGAAGACGGTTGGCGAGCGCCGGATCGTATTGCGCGTAGAACTCATCGATACCGGGTTCGTAGTAAGGCGAGTCAGGAACAACGGTGAACGCGCGCGGAACGCCCAAGCCGAGGTAGCTTACCTCGTTGATCTCTTCCCTGTTTATGGCCACGGACATCGCCTGGCGGAACTTCGGATTCTGGAAGATGGTTCTCAGCCCCTCATCGGGGATCGACTGATTGAAGAAGTAACAGAGCTTGGAAGGAACCGCATCCGGCCACAGCAAGATGTCGTAACCGTAGCGATCCTTGTTTCTCTGGAAGGCCGGGTAGTTGGAGAGGCTTATGCGGCGGAACTGGAAGTCATAACCGCCCTCAATCGCGCGCAGGTTCAGGGCTTCGGCTTCTTCAAAAAGGGTGAGTACAATCCTATCGATATAAGGCAGCTGATTCCCGGCGGGATCGACTTTCCAGTAATAAGGATTACGCGTGGCAACCAACCGCGTGGCCCCAGGGCCCCATTCGGTGATCCTCCACGCCGTCATGACGGGCCTCTCGGTGTTGTAATCAATCGCCTTGTCTTCGAACACTTCGTATGTGGATTCGCTGTTGTAGGCAGGATGATACTGTTCCAGATAGTGTCTCGGCGCGAAGAAACCGAATCGCTCGAAACCCAAGGGCCACTGGTTGCCGTGGAACGCCAGACCGACTGTTTCGGCAAGACCGTTCGGCTCGGCGAACTTGAGCTTTATGGTGTAATCGTTGACCACTTCGATTTCCATCGGCTCACCACCAACTACCCATTCGGCCTGGGGAGCTGCGGTAATATTCGTGTCCAGCGCGATGTCATTCCACCAGAACGTGATATCGGCCGTCGTAAACGGGTGACCGTCAGACCACTTCAGTCCTTTGCGGAATACCAGAGTGAGTGTTTTCCCGTCGTCAGACCATGACCATTCTCTGGCCAACCCCGGCTGAACCGGATCCCTCGGATCTCTGGGCCATCGCAGCACCGGTTCATACACGTGCCTTCCAAAGGCGTGAAAATCCGCGATTCCGGTGAAGCCGCGCCGCCAGGTTCCGCCGTACTTCCCGATACTGTCTATCGGTTCTACGACCAACGGTTCCTCCGGCAGTCTTTCCTCAACCGGAGGCAGCTGTCCTGCGCGTACCATCGCCTGTAGTTCAGGTGCCTCCTGGTATTCAGAAGGTGCTACATCGGGAACCGGTGGAGTCGGCGGTTCCGGATCGGGCTCAGCTCTACCGCCGGCGAACAACAGTGTTGCCGGACACAGAATCAGGAGCCCCATGAGCAAAGAAATGCTACCTTTTCTCATCATGTACTCTCCTTTCAACCCCTGGATAAGGGTATCGATTTAATCAATTTTAGCATGGTTACTAGGGATAAGACCATTCAAAAAAAATTCGCAGATTGGAGACGACTTTCGTACTAAGATCTTGCACCGTATGGCAAGAGTTAAGCTATTCTCGATGTAGGTTCCGGAAAATCTGGCCGGCAATTTCCGGATATTCCGTCCGGTTCAACTGGTAGCAGTGAGGCGGTTTCGTGGTCAAGCGCGAGGTGGCGAGAAGCCC
>PWQX01000261.1 GCA_003556605.1 Spirochaetaceae bacterium | reverse complement strand
CCCCGGACCACAAAGACCCGTTCGACCGGCTGCTCGTCTGGCAGTGCATCCGAAACGAGCTTACGATGCTCACCTCAGACTCCCGGATGGAAGCCTATGGCGAGCAAGGACTTAAACTGTTCTAACTGATACCCGGCCGGAAACCTTCGGCGCTATACCTCGCGGAACTGACTGCGCGGGAGCGTGCCGGGAGCGCGGCAGCGCCTGCGCCCGAATCAGAACGCCCTCACTGCGCGAGTGAACATCGTAGGAGGGTTCCCCTTGTTGTACTCTCCCTCGTAGCCGTTAACGAAGTTCTTGCCCCATGCCGCCCATTCCGATCTATCAGGATGATCGGATTCGGATGAGCTCCAGTATGGCTGAGCCTCAAACCCGCCCAGTGGTTCGGGGATGTCGTGCAGGGTAGCGTAGATTTCGCGGAGCTCGTACCTGGAGGGGAGGAACCATTCGTTACAGCCGCCGTGTTCGAGATCCGCGCAGAGCCTCGCGGCGTAGTCTCCGGCTCCCAGCACCTGCACAATCGCCGCCGTGTTGGCTGCTCCGGTTCCGATGGCCGTGTTTTGGGCTGAGGGCCCTATTTCGGTACCGTATCCACCCCATATCTCGCCTTCCCACTCGGTCTCGGTGCTCTTGGGAGCCACGGCGAGGTAGCGCCACTCGTTCGAGTACTCCCCTTTGTCGTAGAAGACGATACCGCCGGCGGGGCAGGTATCGCCGACGCGGTAGACCACAACCGACCCCGAACCTGCCTCGGGACAACCCGCCACTGCAAGCAGTGCGGCAAGTATCGCTGCCGCAATCCCTTACGACAGTCTTGTCTTCATTTCTCTTCTCCTTACTCGTTCGCCAGATTGGCAGTCAGAACAGCCGGCCTGCCTCTTCTGCCGTCAAAGTTTCGCTCACGCGATGGGGCACCCACGGCCCCGACCGGCCGCAGGCACTTTGTTGCAGAACTCAGCGGGACACCACGCGGAAGCCGACGCTGTTGCTCCGGTAGTTCGGGTAGTTAAAGAGCCGGTAAGCAACGGTGCAGATGGAGGCGACGACGACCCAGCTGCCACCCCGCCGCACCCGGTACTCGCCCGAATCCGGCCCGGTCGGGTACACGAGCACTCCCGGCGGATACGCCGGTGCCCACCAGTCCCACGTCCACTCCTGTACATTGCCGCTCATGTCGTGCAGACCCAGCTTCGTTCGCCTCCTTCGTACCGACCGGTTGTGTCGTACCTCCGGAGTTATCCGTGTACCACGCGTAGTCGCCGATGCTGTTCGTCCCGTTGTGCCCTGCGAACGGCTTGGAATAGCCGGTCCGGTTGACGCCATTCTGTATGGCACCAGGCTGAGCATCCTGATCGGCTCCCATCGCAGCCCACATCCACTCCGCCTCCGTCGGCAGTCGGTAGCCGTTAGCATCCATGTCCATGGTCGCCGCGTTCCAGTCAGAGTCGCCGGTGGTCGGAATGTCGCCATACTTCAGAGTACCCCAATCATCGATTCCGTTCACGCTGTACAGCAGCTCCTTGCCCTCGGCCAGGCTCAGCTTGTTGCAGAACGCTATGGCGTCGTACCAGTTGACTCGCTGTACCGGGTCGTTGGTGCCGGTTGATCTCGTTTCGTCACTGGGGTCGGTGCCCATGATGTCCAGAAACTGCGCCCGGGTGATCTGGTAGACGCTCATGGAGAACGCACTCACTGCGGTGATGTTGGTGTCGGTTCCATCGCGCTGAAAGTGGCCTCCGGGAACGTAGGCCATGGTCAACTCATCTGAGTGCTCAGGCTCTCGCTCAGCGGTCACCGGACCGCTCCTGCTCCTCTGCGTGCGTATAGCACTGTCTCTGCTTGCCTCCTTCACTGAGACGAGATGTGCTGTGCTGGTCCAAATGTCGAAACCAACGGAGAATCGCAGTGCTATTGTAAGCGATCGTCTGCACACTGAATTGATCGGGTTTCTGTCATTCCGCCACTTCTTTCGTAACTCCTACGCGTATCAGTTGGACTGCGACCAGCTACGTCCGCTTATTCAGGCGATCTCCGAAACGTGGGACGAACTGAAGGAATCACTCGTACAGCTATCGGACATGGACAAGGAAGGCCCGGAGGATTCGGTATAACACGCGCGTGACCGCGGACTCGCGGGACACAAATGGGAAAAATCCGATCGAAGAATTCCTCGATAGCCTCCCACCGAAAGTCGCGACGGTGCGCGTTACGGTAGTGGCGCGCCGTGCGTTGACCCGTCGTGTCGATCTCGACCAACCTGTCATGCCAGAGGCTTGAGGTCGGCAAACAGCCACGGCATGAGCTCGGCCACGGTCGGGTGCGGCAGAACTGTCTGCTGCAGCGCCGTATACGGAAGTCCCGCCTGTATTGCCAGCGCCAGCATGCCGATGATTTCATCACCCCCGACACCGAAGATAGTAGCGCCGAGGAGGCGCTTGCTGTCCGGCTCAACCAGCACTTTTGCAAGCCCGGCCGTTTCATCCTTCTCGCGTGCGCGGTTTATCTTGCTCATTGGCATCGTTGCCACCAGAACCGGCTTGCCGCTCTTGCGCGCTTCGGCCTCCGACATGCCCACCCTGGCGAGCGGAGGATCGATGAACATCGAGTGAATCGGCGTTCGGTCGCTGATCTTCCTCGTTCCCCCGTCGAGGTGGTCGAGAAACACCTGGCCGTCGTGAACCGACGTATGGGTAAATGCGCCACGACCGTTGACATCACCGAGCGCGTAGATGTGCGGCACCGAGGTACGGCCGACGTCGTCTACGAGGATGAACCCGCGTTTGTCTACCGCAACACCGGCCGCGTCGAGGTTCAACCGGTCGCTGTTCGGCACTCGCCCGACCGCAATCAGGATGTGCGAGCCTTCGATCGACCTTTCACGGCCGTTCTGATTGTACGATAGCGTTACGTCCCCGGCGTAGCGTGAGCCCGGCGACAGCCGCGTCGCTTCGGCGCCGAGCTGAAACTCGATACCTTCGGCCGAAAGAACCTCGAGCGCAATCGCGCTGATATCGGGGTCTTCGCGCGTTACGATGCGCTCATTGTGCTCGAATACCGTAACCGCGCTGCCGAGTCTTCTGAGAGCCTGCGCGAACTCGAGACCGATGTACGACCCGCCGATCACCAACAGGTGCTTCGGCAGCTCTTCGAGAGCAAGGATGCCCTGGTTATCGAGCCAGGTGACGGAGTCTATCCCGGCAATCTGCGGCTTGCGCGAACGCGTCCCGGTATGGATGATGATCGTCTTGCCGCTCAACCGCGCTCCATTGACGCGTACCGTGTGGGCTTCCTCGAAACTGGCGGTCCCCGCGTAGAAGTCGGTGGCTTCCTCCAACCAGTTGCGAAAGCCCTCACTGGACGGTTGGCGCATCGCGTTGACCCGTTCCATTACCGTCGGGAAATAGACCGAAAAATCGGCAGTCTGGACGCCGAAATCGGCGCCCCGCCGCGCCACGTGGGCGGCGCGCGCGCTGGCAATCAGCGTCTTGGTGGGTGTGCAGCCCCAGTTAACGCACGTGCCGCCGACCCGGTCGGACTCAATCGTCGCGATCTTCAGTTTGCGCTGCAGGAGCTCACCGAGGATTGTCCCGGTAGCCTGGCCGGTTCCGATAAGGATCACGTCGTACGTTTTCATCTGGTCTCCTCCTCTGTTTTCGATCGGGTTTCGATCGCGCCAAAGGTCGTCTGGTCCGCACCGAGGGCCGCGCGCCGCGAGCTGTCAGGTTTACTGAGACAGCGCGGCCCGCAGCTCGGCGCGCAGTGCCGGCCAATTGCTGTCTGCAGCAGCGATATTGGCCGCAAGGTCGGAAAGAAATCGGCGCTGGAACCTGGCGTTGTAGTTAAGGTAAAGTCTGCCTCCCTCGATTGTCCACAGTTCGGGGTCCACGTCGGCAACCCGGTTCTGCGCGGCTGCCTGAGCACAGTACCCTCCGTAGCGAGGCGCGTAGCGCTCGGGGTCGCCGGCGAACAGCTCCCGGTGTTCGGCTGAGACAAACCACCACTCCGCGCCGTCCCATTCGGCGCTGAACCTTGCACTTCCCTCTGTCGGCTCACCGAGCGTGAAGTAAGCTACAGGGTCGTAGCCGTGTATCGCCACCCCATCCGTGGTGTTTATCACACCTTCGTGTTGGCCCGCTGCCGCGGCCCGCGCGGCCGGCAGAGCAGTCAGCATCAGGGCAAAAACCACCACGGCGGTCGAACGTCCGACCGGCCTCGAAACGATTCGCTTCGTCAGCATACGCATCTCCCTTCCTGGTCTCAGAATGTCAGCACGGCAGAACCGTCGGCGACCAGCGTTCGAAGCGAAGGGTGCCCTTCATATTCGTCGATCAACGGGACGCCGGCCTGCTTGACAGCATCTCTAACGCCGAAAGCGGCAGCACAGAAGGCGCACGCACCGCTGACCTTATCTGAAACCGCCTGGTAGAGGGGAGCAAGCTTGGACTCCTGCTTCGTCAGTTCCGGAATCCAGCGGGTTCCCGCTCCGTCAAAAATAAGACGTACATCGTCGCCCTCCTCCTTTGCCTCTTTGACCGTCTCCAATGCATTTGCGACGCGCCCCATGTCTGCATGGGTTTCCGCGTCCGCCAGGACCACGACAGCAATTTTCGCCATTCCATCCTCCTGATTGCGCTTCTCAGCACTATTGTTGTAACTACAACTAATAGTACTCACAACCCCGCATCCTGTCAATCAGTTTCAGTGGAGATCGGACATGGGATCCTGACGCTCAGCGGCTCAGTCCTCGTACAGACTCCTGGGAAACCCGAGGGCGATCATCCAGCGTGCTCGTCCGACCCGCCTCATGGTACGCTTCTGGGCCAGCTTCCAGCGCGGTAGATTGCGCGCCAGAGCCTCCCAGCCCGCAGCGGATACCACTGAACGTGAGAACAGTCCATCGATCTTCCTCCTCAACATTGAGATATCAGGGGAGTATGATAGACTGTGGCGGACCGGAAGTCAGAATGGGGGAACGAGAAGCCGGCGGAGGGCCGGCGGCGTGAAGTCTTCGGTAGCCGCGGAGCGGCTTACTTGAACATGTCGCTCCAGCAGCATTAGCTGCGCAGGTGGGGGCTATAGGATCATTATCGCCGGCGGCGATCGTTCATGTCCTTGGAACGGTCCAGCCGGTTCGGCAGCTAATCAGCTGAGCTTATTGTTCAGCCGCCGCTTCGCGGCGACTGAACGGCGCCGCGGCGCCGTTAGAAGTACTCTCCGGGCTGGAATGGAAGAGAAGAGATTGACATATGTTATGTGTGCACGTATTATGTGCATATGGGAGGCGCATATGAAAAACATCACCCTTTCCATTGATGACGCTCTTCTTCAGGCCGGCCGTGAATATGCGCGGCAGCACAATATCTCGTTCAATGTGCTTGTTCGCCGATTGATTGAACAGACCGTGGTGCAGAGGCAGGCACGGTGGCTTGATGATACCTTTAGGCTCATGGATAAAGCAGACGTAAAATCCGGAAATGAAAAATGGACACGTGGAGATCTGTACCGTGTCTAAAATATTCATCGATACCAACCTGTTTGTCTATTCCATTGATCAGAGAGAGCCAGAGACAAAGGAAAAGGCTCGTGCAATTCTGAAGAAAATCATTGATTCACATCAGCCGGTGATTTCTACCCAGGTGATAAAGGAGTTTTACGTCGTTGCCACGACGAAGTTGAAAGCTGAGCAGCTCATTGTGAAAAACATCATTCACAATTTCCGCAACATGGAAGTAGTGAATAATGATCTGGATTTGATCGAACAGGCGATCGATATAAGTGTTATCTCTCAACTCTCATTTTGGGACTCCCTGATAATTGCAGCGGCAGAGAAGGCAAATTGCGAGTTTGTGTTTTCGGAAGATCTGAATGCCGGGCAGACATATCGAGGCGTCATGGTTATTGATCCGTTTATAAAGGAAGACTTCTAACAATCGGTTCAACCTGGCACTCGCGGCAAGCCCTCGTGCAGGTTAACCAAACGTTCAGCCGCCGCTTTGCGGCGACTGAACGGCGCCGTTAGCTGAAGGACGCTTTGACGCTATAGCGTCTGGCCGCTATAATGTCATTACGGGGATGACCTCATGAGCAAAGAACCTTCGAAACGCGCTACGGTCTATTTTGAACCGGCGCTACACAAGGCCCTTCGTCTAAAGGCGGCGCATACTCACCGATCCGTATCGGACATCGTCAATGATGCTGTTCGGTTAGCGTTGCAGGAAGACCAGGAAGATCTCGCGGCTTTCGAGGATCGTGCCGCGGAGCCTGTGCTCTCCTATGAAGCGCTGCTTAAGGATCTGAAGGCGCATGGCAAGCTATGAGCTGGTCTTCAAGGAATCCGTAGCTAAAGACCTGCGAGCTTTCCCGAAACAGGAAGTCAAGCGGATCATGCAGCGCAACCGGTCGCTTGCAGATGATCCGCGGCCGGCGGGTTGCGAGAAGCTTTCGGGCCAGGAGCGCTATCGTGTCCGGCAGGGTGCTTATCGAATCATTTACGAGATCGAGGACGCCAGACTTACCGTGCTGGTCTTCAAGGTTGGTCATCGTCGTGACGTCTATCGGGGCGGCTAGTGTTACTATCGGGTGCGTTCAAAGCGACGCGCGGCTCGAACATGGCGTTAGCGGTCGAGACATGATGCTATTAATGGCGTAAGATTCTGCTTGAGTCACTGTAGGCATCGCATTCTGAGATCGAAACCGTGTCAGCAACGGTGACGAAGTTCCGCTTTCGTAGCACAGAAGAGGTGGCACTGCAGGGGGCTTCACAGCGGGTTATTGATGAGTGCCGGAAGACTTGCTCAGACGCTCAGGAAACAGCGCATAGCCGTTACCTGTCTCACGGCAACGGACTCGGCGGGACTGTTGGAGGAACCGGAAGTAGCCGAGCTGACCGAAGAAACTCGCCTGAGGATTGAGTTCGCGCGTGGCCGAGGAGGGGATCCCGTAGCCGACGTTGATCTCATCAATCATTCACAAGTATGTCACCGACCAGCTCTATGAGCGCGACGAGGTTCGCAAGATCGTCCGGAGACTCGAGAACGAACGGGCATCTTCGAGGCGATAGCCGGCAGCGGTACCGGAAAGGTCCGCCAGCAGAAGAGGAAAGAACCACAATCCACAGTGAAAGGAATTCGGTCTCTGACCTGTTTTCAAAGCACGCCTGCGTAATCCCGAGCTTTTCCTCCACCTCGCGGTGCGCCTCCCGTTATCCGTCACGCGAATTGACCCACCTTCGGAGTAGAATAGTCTTCTCTCGGAAGACGGATTCGATCAGGAGAGCGGGAAATGCCAAGGAGACGGCTTATGACGGAGAAATACGGCGTAGGTCAGCGACTTTGGGCGGGCGAGCCGCTTCGCTTGATTCCGCGCGAGACCGGCTGCACCGTTCGACCATTCGCCTGATCGCCGCGGTCGCACGCGAGCATGGCTGGCTCGATCGGCAGACACCGAAGCCAGAGATCGAAGAAGTATCGAGGGTGCTCCTCGCCTGTCGGACAGCTTATCTGAAGGGCGCATAAGCCGCGGCTGCTCGAGCGCGTACTGTCAGGGAGGATGGGCTGATGTGGCCGGCAGAGGGGCCCTCTACCCCCGTTGCTTAGTCATAGCTCTCGTAGATGATCTCGCCCGTGCTCATGATCGTGCTCACGAAACCGCTCGGATCATCATGACTTGACGGCGTTTGTGTGCACCGCGCGCAGGATCCGTAAAGCACCACCATAAGGGGTTTGTATGAGTCGCGGATCGAGTCGACAAACCGCTTCACTGATTCGGTAGCTTCGGCGTTATCCATGCATGCATCTCCTTGGTTTGGCGCAGTATTTCTTGCGACCGCTTATGGGTTAGAGACTCTATCAGCTTTTCCTTATGGGTCACCCGATTCTTCGTGTTTCAGTCTCGACTGCTTTACGGTCAGACGATACCGGCTTTGGCTGATGCGTGGCCCGTCAGAGGGCTGTCCGGCAGCCTCTGCCATTACAGTATATCCCTCGTCCTGCATTGTGGCCACGATCATGCACCACGCTTCGGGGTTACTCCCCGGGTTTGGAATTGCTCTCTACGCGACAACTAACAGCGGGGGGCAATTTGTGATCGGCGAGCAGTCAGTTCTG
>PWQX01000259.1 GCA_003556605.1 Spirochaetaceae bacterium | reverse complement strand
GGGTCGCGCTCGGGATCAATAGCGGCGAAGCTCATTCGCACCGACCCATCCTCCGGGAACGGATCATAGTGGACTAGCAGCTCGCCGCTGAAATCAATGCGCGGCGCGCCGGCAATGCCGGCGGCGTCCAGCTGTGCGAGAACCTCGTCGGTGTTCTCCACGGTGATGTCCAGCGGATAGTCGTCGCGTTCGTCCCAGTAGCTTTCGCCGGTGATGCGCGCGCTGCCGGTCTCGAAGTGCATGAGGTTCAGGTTCGACTCCACCGCCAGACTCTGCAGCATAGAGTCGACCCAAATGAACACGCCCAGACCAATTGCGATTGCACTCGCGGTCACTACGGTGCGCCGTTTGTAGCGCAACAGGTTCTTCAGCGCCAGTGCCGCAAAGAAACGCCGGGGTGTTGCCGCCGTTGTTCTGTTGATCGTGCCGTCTGCCATGATTCTTCGCCGCATTCCCGTATTCAGTTCTGCCGGAGTGAATCGGTGATCTCGCGCCGCAGGATCCTGCGAACGGGCAGCAACGCTACCGCGCCGGCCAACACGGCGGCTCCCACCGCAGCGGTGAGCATCGTGCGCAGACTCCAGACCCCGTACAGAACGCCGTCAAATCGAAAGTCCATCTCAATGTCCGCGAGCACCCCGCTGTAATCAATGCCGTGGCCGGCCAGGTACCACACGAATCCGGCGCCGAGCAGCAGCCCAATCGCGGCGCCGATGAGCCCGATGCCGGCTGCTTCAAACACGAACATCCAGCGAATCTCGCCGTTGCGCATGCCGAGCGCGCGCATCATTCCGATTTCGCGCTCGCGCTCAAGCACCGCCATCAGCATGGTGTTCGAGATTCCCACAACCGCGATGACGCCGAGCAGCAGCAGCACCACGCCGAAGGCGGCGTCCTGCAGCTCCATCGCCGCGGCGAACTCTGCGGTCATCTCGTCAAAGCTCAACAGCTCAATCGCCGAGCTTTGCGGGCCGCCGTCGCCGGCGGGCGGGGATTCGTTGAGGTTCAGTCCGGCGCGCTCGAGTGCGGCGCGCACCGGCTGCAGGTCGGCGGCACCGGGTACCGGCTCGGGCAGCGCCAGGTGAATTGCGGTCACCGCGCCGTGCATCTCCAGGTAGAAGTCGGCAATGTCCAGCGGCATGTAAATCGCCGAGCGGTCTACGGTGGGGTTGGGCGTCTCGTAGATGCCCACGATGTCCATATCCATGATCTGGTGAAAGCCGTCGCGGGTACGCGTGGTGATGGTTACCGGATAGCCCACCTCGGCGCCCAGGCGCTCGGCGAGCCAGGCGCTGATCAGGATGCCGTGTTCGCCGGGCTCGAGAAACCGTCCTTCGATGAGCGCATCCGCTAAGTGAAACACGCGCGCATCGCGCTCGGGGTCGATTCCGTACATACTCAAGTGTGCCGAGCCGTCTTCGGGATAGGGATCGTAGTGCACGATCAGCTCGCCGCGGAATCCCACCCGCGGTGCGGCGGCGATGTCCCCGGCCTCCAGCGCGCTCACCACCGCGCCGGCGTTTTCAACGGTAATGTCCAGCGGGTACTGCTCGCGCTCATCCCAGTACCCGGTGCCGGTGATCGCGGCGCTCGCGGTTTCGTAGCGCACGAGGTTACGGTCACCCTCGGCGATCAGCCCGTCGAGCATCGACGCCATGCCGATGAAGATCGCCACACCGAAAGCAATGGCACTCGCGGTGATCAGCGTTCGGCGTCGATAGCGGGTGAGGTTCTTCGCCGCGAGCACCGCCAACATGCGCAGTCCTGCGTGCGTGCGGTGTCTCGTGCGCGGGCTCTTGAAGACCGTCATCACGCGCTCCTTCGCACCTCGTCGCTCTCGATGAGCCCATCGTGCAGGCGGCACAGCCGGTATGCGTAGTCCATCACCATCTGGTCGTGCGTGGAGAACACAAAGGTGGTGCCGCGCCGCCGGTTGATGTCTTTCATGAGCTTGAGGATTGACTCGCCGGTCTCGGAGTCGAGGTTCGCAGTCGGTTCGTCGGCGAGCACAATGATTGGGTCCTTCACCAGCGCGCGCGCCACCGCTACCCGCTGCTGCTGCCCTCCGGAGAGCTTCGCCGGACGGCGATCCTCCATCCCGCTGAGGCCGACCTCGCCTAAGAGCTTCATGGTGCGCTCGCGAATGTCGGACTCGGGGGTTCCCATGAGCGCCAACGCCATCGCCACGTTTTCGTAAGCGGTAAGTACCGGGATGAGGTTGAAGTTCTGGAAGACGAAGCCGATTTTCGCCCGGCGAATCTCAACGAGACTGCGCTTGCTGCTGCCGTTTACCGGCGCCCCGTCTATCTCTACGCTGCCGCTATCGGCGGTGTCGATGCAGCCGATGATGTTCAACAGCGTGGTCTTTCCCGAGCCGGAGGGTCCGGCGATCGAGAGAAACTCGGCCTCATCGATCTCGAGGCTGATGCCGCGCAGCGCGCGTACGTGGGTCTCGCCGTCGATATACTCTTTGTGTATGTCCGAAACCGTGATCATATTTCATGCTCCTCTTTGTTCGAGATAGACTCTTATGCGTCCGAGAACCTGCTCGGCGCCCAGGCTGATCGTTTTCTCCGGAACGCCCAGCAGCCGGTTTATCGCCAGTTCCAAGATAGAGATCATATCGGCGTAGTCGTACAGCTTGCTCGGCTCATCGATAGACTCGACCAGAATGCGGCTCCGTGACTCGGCGATGCCGATAAGCATTGCCATAATGAACTCGCCGAAGCGCTCCGGGCGGGGGGTATCGAATACTCCCGCCTCAACACCTTCCACAATTACCGCGTTGAAGTAGGGGCCGAACACGTCGAGGCTGCTTTGGGAGATGCGCCGCAACAGCAGCGCGTTTTCCGGGCGGTACAGCGCCGTGATTGTCGTCACCATCAGCTGCACGTTGGTGCTCTTCCAGCTGGAGTTGATGTCGAAGTAGCCTTGCAGCCGTTGCACCGGCGAGATGTCGCTGCGCCGCGCGAGCTCTTCGAAGGCCGGAAGCATCTGTTCTACCAGCCCCTGTACCAGCCCCTCCACCAACGCGGCTTTCGAGGAGAAATGATGATAGAACGTTCCCTTCGCGATTCCCGCCTCCTCGATGATTTGCGCGATGGAAGTATTGTCGTAGCCTTGATCGTAGAACAGCCGTTGCGCGACTGCCAGGATTTCGGTTCGCCGTTCGTCTGCTACCACGGGTGCCCCCCTTCAGTTCTCGACCGACCGTCGGTCCATCTGCGTCTAATATAGACCGACCGTCGGTCTAAGTCAAGCGAAACATGCATTTTTTTCTGCGGTGTGTTGCGGGTCGCGCATTGCGGGTGGTGTGAAGTTTGTGAAGGCCGCGGGCGCGCGTGGTGTCAGGCAGGCGCTACGATGCCGGTTCCGAGCGCGCTTTGGGGTCTATCGGCAGGTTCGGCGGCAGCGGCCGCAGCTCAACCGGGTGCCCGGGCTCGAGAAGGATCTCCTCGCCCTGCACCGTAACCGTCAGCGGCTCGCCGGCGATCGCTTCAAAGCGGTAGATGTCGTGGGTGAGGTCGACAATTAAGCGGGTTTCATGGAAGCGCAGCGGAAAGCGCAAGCGATGCCAGCTCGCCGGGAGGCGCGGATCGAACGAGAGCCGCCCTTGAAAATCGCGCATGCCGCCGAACCCGTAGGTAAGCGCCATCCACACCCCGCCGGTGGAGGCGATGTGCGCGCCGTCGACGACATTGCCGGCCACGTCGGCGAGGTCCATCAGCAGCGCGTAGTGGAAGTACTCCAGCGCCTTCTGCTCGTAGCCGATCTCGGCGGCGAGGATGGACTGCACGCAGGCCGACAGCGAGGAGTCTCCGGTTGTCAAGGGGTCGTAGTAATCGAAATTGCGGCGCTTCTGGTCAAGCGAGAACTCATCGCCGAGCAGAACCATCGCCAGCACAACGTCGGCTTGCTTGATCACCTGGTGCCGATAAATCACCAGCGGATGATAGTTCAGCAGCAGCGGGTAATGATCAACCGGGGTGTTCTTGAAGTCCCAAACCTCTTTGGCGAGAAAGTTTGCATCCTGCGGATTGATACCGCGGTCGGAATCGTAGGGGATGAACATAGCGTCGGCGGCGCGGCGCCAGTGTATCGGCTCTTCCTGTCGCAGTCCGGTATCGTGCACCAAACGCCGGTAGTCGGTGGGGCGCTCGTCGCGCATCCAGGACACCACTTCTTCGGCGTAACGCAGATTGGTGCGCGCCATGATGTTGGTGAACATATTGTCGTTTACTACCGTGGTGTACTCATCCGGGCCGGTCACCCCGTGAATGTGGAACGAGCCGCTGTCGGGAGCGAAAAACCCGAGCCCGGTCCACATCCGCGCGGTTTCAACGAGGATTGCGGCGCCCACCTCGCACAGCAGCTCCGGGTCGCCGCGCACCTCAACATAGCGCTTAATCGCGTAGGCGATGTCGGCGTCAATGTGATACTGCGCAGTACCGGCTGCGTAGTACGATGAGGCTTCCTCGCCGTTGATGGTGCGCCATGGAAACAGCGCGCCCTGCTCGGAAAGATCCGCCGCGCGGTTCTTCGCCTGGTCGAGCATTGAGTGGCGAAAGCGCAGCAGGTTGCGCGTGATGCGTGATCCGGTGTAGGTGAGGAACGGCGCAACGTAGATCTCGGTGTCCCAGAAGTAGTGGCCTTCGTAGGCTTGGCCGGTTAGTCCTTTGGCGGGTATGCCGGAGGTCTCCGCGCGCGCGGAGGCCTGGCACACCTGGAAGATGTTCCAGCGAATTGCCTGCTGCACGCGCGGTTCGGCCTCAACCACCACATCGGCGCGCGACCAAAACCGCTCGAGAAACGCCGCCTGGGCGGTCTCCAGCTCCTGGTACCCGTCGCGCACCGCGCGGTCAAGCGTGCGCATTGAGCGGTCTACCAGCTCCGCCGAAGGCACCGAGCGTGAGGTATGATAGGTGAAGTACTTGGTTATGCGGATCGGCTCTCCGGCACGAGCATCTATGGTAAACACCACCTTGCCGAGATCCTCGGTCCACGAGGTTTGCGCCTGCCACGGATTGTCGGTTTCAACGACGTGGTCCATCCCCACGCCGAGCGTCATGCGCGAGTTTGTGGTGTGATACCCGGTGACGATTCTATTATCTTCGGCGACGTGCGTTCGGGCATTCAGCACGCGGCGGTCAAAGCGGCGCCCCTGGCGCGGGTCGGGCAGGCCGTTGTTGTTGGGTTCGTCGATTGGTTTCGAGTCCTGGCGATTTAGCAGCTGCGACGAGATTACTATCGGCGCGTCGGTGTCCACCGTGACCTCGTAATCAATTGCACCGATGTGGCGATGCTCGAAGGACACCAGGCGGCTCGACCTTATGTGTACCTGTTTTCCCGCAGGCGAGGACCAGTTGAGCTCACGCCGCAGCACGCCGTCGCTGAAACACAGCTCGCGCCGGTACTCGGTGACCCGTGCGGTGGGCAGGTACAACGGCTCGTCGTCTACGTAGAGTTTCATCAGCGTGACATCCGGACAGTTCACGATAGTCTGGCCGGTGCGGGCGAACCCGTAGGCTTCCTCGGCGTGCACTATCGTCCAGGTCTCGTGAAACCCGTTACAGAAGGTCGCCGCCTCTATCGCCGGGCGGCCCTCTTCGAAAATGCCGCGGATACCGAGAAATCCGTTGGAGAGCGCAAAGATTGTTTCAGCGTTGCCCATCCAGTGCCGGGAGAAACCGGTTTCAACGATGCTCCACTCTTCGGCGGGGTACAGATGCTGCGGCAAGAGCTTCAGCTTGCGTGGGATCATGGACCGGTCTCCTTATAGATCTTGTCGGACGATTTTGGAAGGGAATAAACGCAAACCGGCGCCTACAGCAGCTGGTCGTAGTCCTCGATTGTGGCATCCGAAAGACACGCGCTGATGATGCGCTTACCGAGCGGCAGAAGGTCCTCGCCGTAGAACTTCTCCACCTCTTGGTAGAAAAACTCCTTCAAGATTGTCGCGCCCTTATCGTAGCCTTCAACACCGACCTCCAGCTGGTCCTCAACGTGCAGCAGTCCCTTGGGAAGCTGTTGGCCGTTGACCTTCAGCGTCGCGAGCGCGTAGCCCAGCAGCGGGCAGCGCGCGGGCGGCAGCTGACCCGGGCGGAAGCGCACGCTGCCGCGGCGCGCGAGGTACTCGCGCCCAATCCACTCCGGCTGAAAGCCGACCTTATACGCGCCGATGTACTGGTTGGGGATCAACACGTACTTGGTGCGCGGCGAGGTGCGGATTTGCTGCAGCAGCAGATTGGCCTGGCGCACCATAGTGCCGGTGGCGAACGGCCAGTATGAGCCCACCCCTTCGCTGGTGAGGCCCTCGGCAGTGACGATGCTGGGGTTCGAGTGACCGCGCGGCGCAACCAGGCGCCACAGCCACGCGAGCGCGGCCGGCAGAACGTGCAGCATGCCGATGATGCCGTAGTTCGGGTTCTCGCGGGTGCACGGTGGGGTGCGCACGCCGAAGCTGCGTACGTCTACCTCAATGGGCTCGTTGACGGTATTGGAAATGAAGTGGCGCGGCATGATCACACGCGGGTTCGGGCAGGGCATGTCCGGCTCGTCCATGGTGTGCTCCCACGGCAGGCACGTGGCGCCGGGCTGCCCGTCGAGGTTGAGAAATATCAGCGGTGCAGGCGGCTTGATGCACAGCCGCTCCAGCGAGGGCTCGGTTCCGTAGTCATTGAGGTGATCCACGCGCAGAAACCAGCCGGCCTCGGCATCCTCAACCACAAGCTTCCTGTCACTGTGCTGCAGGTACGGCGGCGCAAGCGCCATATCGTCGGCGACCGGATGCAGCTCGCAGGTGTCGTGCAGCTCCAGGTACAGCTTCTCGCGGGTGACGATGTCCTCACCGAGCAAAATGCGGCCGTCGGGCTCGCGGTGTATCGCCTGCGTCATCTCGCTCTTACCGCCGCCGGAAGCACCCTCGTGCATAATTGTGAACTCATTGTCGTACGGCGTGATCAGCCGCACCGCCGAGGCGTGCAGAGTGACCCAGCCCTCGTCCTCGCCCTGCTGCAGCAGCAGCCCGTACACGCCCTTCTTGGCGCTGGGGCCGGGATACAGGCTGTAGGAGAACAGCTCGTGCATGCCCGGCAGGCGATTGTGCACAACTACCTGCTTGCCGCCGAACGCGGTGTGGCGAAACGGCGGCGCGAGGTAGATGACCGCCCGCGGGGTGAAGTTCGGCTGCAGCTCCTCGCACGGAATAAAGCCCTGAAGATCGGCGAGGCCGGTCACGAAGAACCCGCTGTTCGCCGGCGCTACCAGCAAGGTGGTGTAGCCGTGCCTGTGGTTGCCGCAGATAAACGGCATCACAATCAGCTGCTCTTGCGCCTTGAACCATTCAAAGGTTTGCGAGCGCACCGCGGTGAACTCGGTGCCGAAGCGGTCGCGGTAGCGCGGCTTGTCGGTAGGCCTGTCGTCGGCGATTACCATTGCATCGGGGTCGCGGCGACGCATGTAGGTGTCGTTATAGTTGACACTCACGCCGTTCTTGCAGCGTCCTACAGTGGCCTCAACGTAGCGCCCGTTACCCGGCACCTCGTACGCCACCTCCACCATGGGCGCCTCATGCTGCCCGAAAAACGTCAGCTCCAGCAGGTGCCGGCGGCTTTCGGGGATGATTACCTCTACATCGGTCAATACCTCGTGCAGCTCCTTCGGCAGGTTGAAGTATTGTACCGCGTGATCGCCGCTGAGTGTTTGGACTGCCATGCCTGCCACCTCTTACGCAAAGCAACGCGCGTTCGTTGGGTATTATTGCGCCCGCGCGTGCAACAGTAGGCGCCTCTTGTCGCGCAGCCTACGGATGTAAAACCAGCGTAGTCAAAACCCACGCCTTTTTCAAGGAGTGAAACAAAATCGGTAGATTACGGCGCTGCGCGCGGGAATCAGCGCCACGCGCAGCCGCCCGTCGTGCAACTGCGCCTGCGGCGCGGCTTCGCCGGCGGTCTCCCGGCCGGCTTTGTTGCCGCCGCCGCCCGCTCCGGCGGTGGGGGTGACCAGCTCGGTGCTCAGTGTGCTGAAGCTTCCGAGCGCGCTCAGCTTGAGCTCAAGCGTGCGGGGCCGGCGGGCGGAGTTCAGCACCACAACCGCCGCCTCATCGCGGTACAG